>JALSNT010000321.1 GCA_026986885.1 Desulfobulbaceae bacterium | reverse complement strand
TATGTCAAACCGTTGTTGAAAATCAACATCCACGGTGTCAAGAGTCTCGTCGACAAAGAACTCATCCCGCTCAATATGATCATAATAGACCTGCAGGGTAATCTCGGAGCTCCTGGAAAAAATTTTATTCCACCGTGCCAGCAGATTACCACCGGTAACCGGTGCGTCGGTGGAGGAGACATTGACATAAGGGGGAGAAGGGATGATATATTTCACCGATTCACCTGACTTGCCATCATAGATATCACCCTGTAAAGTCACTTTATTTATCGCGGAAACATTCATATCCATCCGAAATCCTCCCCGGCCCTGGTGCCATTCATCGGAGGCATCCCCACCAGAAGGATTGTCAAAACTTTCCCGGTCAAAAAATTTACCATAGACTCGATATGAGGTTTTATCATTCAACCAACCGCCGTAACGTGCGGAAACTTCCCCATCCGGACCTGTTTGTGCCCGCAGGGCAACAAGACCGCCCTGGGTATCGGCACTGTCTTTGGTAATAATATTGATAACTCCATTAACGGCATTGGCTCCCCAAAGCGTGCCACCTGGCCCCCGGACAACTTCGATACGGTCGATATCCTCAATCATTACATCCTGAACATCCCAGAAAACTCCGGAAAACAAGGTGGAATAGACTGTGCGTCCGTCAATCATCACCAACATTTTATTGGCAAACCTGGAGGCAAAGCCGCGGGCGCTGACGGCCCATTTATTGGCATCAATCCGGTAGACGTGCATACCCGGAACCATACGCAGCGCCTCGGGAATAGTCCGCACCCCACTTCTACGTAAGTCCTCGCCGCTTATGACGGTAATGGCTGCCGGTGTACTGGTTACCTTACCCGGTACCTTGGCCACGGAAACGACCTCCAGATTAAGGAGATCATCCAGTGAAAGTACGCCTAAATCAGCTCCTTGAACACTAACTGTACAAAAAATGTATAGCAAACAAAGGGAAAGGATTTCCCTTATGAGTTTATTTTTCTTCTTCCTGCGCAACATCATGGTATTTCCCTTCCTCGCATGATTTTCCGGTTACCAATGAAAGATATGCTCTTCTCTATGACTGAGTTTATCACATCATTGCAAGGGAGTTAATTTTTTTATGAAATCAATGGAAAGGGCTGCACCAGTAAAAAATCAAAGCTCCATACATAGAAACGATGGTTAACTAAAAAAACAAATATTCAGATACGAAACCGGGGGGGGAAACTTCGAGAAACAGTATGTCGGGACAGCCCAAAATTATACATGGATATGTCGTGAATCGTCCGGGCATGCAAGACGCTGTAAATTAAGTCTTTTAGAACGCCATCAATAATGAAAGGGTGACGGGGTCAGTGACTACCCTTGATAAGAGGGAGGAATTCAGGGATTCTCACAGCAGGATGAAAAAATGATGAAAAAAGAACGGAAGAAGAACTCCGGACAGGGAAAGAGAGGAGGAACTTCCCTGTCCGGATATTAGGGGGAATACAACTGGGAAGGGGGGGATTATGATTTCTCTTTGAGGAGGTCACGAATCTCCGTCAGCAACAGTTCCTGTTTCGGTGGTTCTGCAGGCGCTTCCTCTTCTTTTTTCTTCATACTGTTCATTGCCTTGACAACCATAAAGATGGCAAAAGCGACAATGGTAAAATCAACGACACTCTGAATAAATTTTCCGTAACCAAGCACAACTGCCGGGGCATCGCCGGCAGCCGCTTTCAGGGTAATGGCAAGCTTGCTGAAATCAACCCCGCCAAGCAATAATCCTATCGGCGGCATGATAACATCGGCGACAAACGAGGAGACAATTTTCCCAAATGCCGCCCCGATAATGATACCAACCGCCATGTCGACGACATTTCCTTTAACGGCAAACTCTTTAAATTCTTTGAGCATTCCCATATACGTATCTCCAGAATGTTCCGGATTAAAACTTAAGCTGCGGCTTCATTTTTTTTAACGTTTTTTCGCCAATTCCCTTGACGTTCAGTAAATCTTTGGCACTCTTGAACCTGCCATTCTTTTTTCGGTAGGCGACGATCTTTTTTGCCGTTACCGGTCCGACACCGGTAAATTCGGTCAGGGTCTTGGCATCGGCCGTATTAATATTAACCTTGCCGGTCTTTCTTTTAGCTGTTTTTTTCGTTGTTTTTTTACTCGTTTTCTTTTTTGAACTCTTTTTTTCCGTCGATTTTTTCTTAGCGGCAGATTTTGATTTCTTTGACTTTGCCTTCTTCTTTTTTGTTTTTTTCTTTGACTTGGAATTCTTTTCAGCACTGGTTGTCGCCGAGGAGCCGCCGGTGGATTTAGCCAGAACAGGCATGGTCGAAAAGATAAAGACAGCAGCAATGGCTGTGATAAGGAAACAAAGAAGTTGGCGTCGATGCATGTTCATTTCTCCCTGATTAAAATTTAAGCCAGGTTGCGGACAAGTAAAAAATCAACCGGCCCGACAACAGGTTCTGCTCATTGTTCTTTTGTAAACAAGACAACAACATGTTTTACGGCTGGTTAGGAGATCCCTGTTTTTTCCATAACCATCCGCCTACCGTCCGTATTGGAGGAACCGAATCACCTTATTAAATGAGAAAAATAATCGAATAGATATCCTGCCGCAAGTAATTATTTGGTAAGCATTCTCAACGTGAAAAGGAAATATTAATTAACCTTTGTCCTGCAAGGTTTTTTCCTGTTTTCGTTTTCTGCATTTCTTCCAGCTGTTCCATAATTCCCCCTGATGACAACCTGGAATCCCATAAAACTCTTTCCATACCTCTGCCGCCGCGATATTTTTTCTTCTTGTTGAGCCGTCTCATATTGGCTACAGTAAAAATCTATTATTTCGATTAGATAAAGAAAGCTCTCTTAAAAAAACAGCCGGAAGGGTCGCTAACGACAGGCCCGATTTCTTTTACAATGCATTTCCCTCGTTTTTTCGTCCCCATTTACGTTCTGCTCCTTATCCTTGTCTGTCTGTTTGCCGTTCGCCTCACCGGCAACTGGACCAGACGTCTGGAACTCCACCGCATACGCGGCAAGGCGGCCAAGGCCCTGAAGGTTTACACCGGGGATCTGCAGAGTGAGCTTGATAAATTTGAGGCGCTGCCGCAAATCCTGACAACCAACCCAAATTTCACCGGTCTGTTGCAGCATCCAACAGACGCCCGGCTGCTGAGTAAGGTCAATCATGAACTGGAACATATCAACCGTCTGGCTGAAACCTCGGCAATATACATTATCAGCACCGGCGGCAGGGTAATCGCCTCCAGCAACTGGCGGGGGGCGGTCTCATTTATCGGGGAAGACCTCACCTTCCGCCCCTATTTTCAAGAGGCCATGCAGGGCCGACCAGGCCGCTATTTTGCCCTGGGTACGACCTCGCATGTGCGTGGATATTATTTTTCCGCCCCCATCGGCACACAAAAAAAAACCATCGGTGTACTCACCGTCAAGGTGCAGTTACAGCGGCTTGAAGACATCTGGGCCAGGGGATCGGAAAAAGTCATTGTCACCGATCCCCAGGGTATTATTTTCATCACCAGCTATGCGCCCTGGAAATTCCGCGCCCTGCACCCATTAAGCAATGACGTGATGCAAAAACTGCGTAGAAGTCGCCGCTACGGTGATATTGAAGCAGATGCCTTAACAGGAACGGCCATCGGTTCGGCTGGTAACAACAACGCATTAATAGAACTTAACATAGACTCTGTTAACGGCGATCAACGGAACAGTAAAGGCCGTCATCCTTACCTGATCCAGTCAAAAAGCATGCCCGACGCAGGCTGGACGGTTCATATCCTCAGTGATCTTTCCCATGTGGACAGTTACGTCCGCAATATGATGCTGTTGATGGCTGTTTTCCTGATCGCCCTTGTCCTGCTTGCCATGTTGTTTTACAATCGAAAAAAAGCACGTCGGCAACAACACCTGCTGCAGGAACATTCCCGGGTGCTGCTGCAACAGGCCAATGAACAGCTTGAACACAAGGTCAGACAGAGGACAAAAGAACTCACAAGGATAAATACACGGTTGTATGAAGAAATCGAAGAACACAAACAAACTGAACAGGAACTGCGTGCCACCCAGAATGAACTTATCCAGGCGGGAAAACTTGCGGCCATCGGCCAGATGGCGGCATCCATCACCCATGAAATAAACCAGCCCCTGTCTGCCATCCGGATGTATGCCGACAACGCCTGTCTGTTTCTGGATCAACACCGGCCCGAGGAGGCCAGGCAAAACCTCTCGGACATTGCCCAGGTGATCTCCAAAATGGCGGAAATAACGAGACACCTCAAATCATTTTCCCGCAAGACACCCGGCAGGACAACGCCGATTCTCCTGACCGAACCCATCACCAGTGCTCTCACCCTGCTTGACCTGCGCCGCAAAAAACACGGGGTGAAGATACGAACCAACCTGCCGTCTGCAAATGTCTTTGTGCTTGCGGAATCCATTCGCCTTGAACAGGTGCTGGTGAATATTATCGGCAATGGGCTTGATGCGGTGAATACTCAGAAGCGTAGAGAAATCGACCTCGACGTAACCGCCGGGCCGCAATGGGTAACGCTGACCCTCCATGATTCAGGCCCCGGCATTGCCGAGGAACACCTTGAGCAACTGTTTGACCCTTTTTTCACCACCAAGGAGAAAGGCAGGGGACTGGGACTGGGCCTGTCACTTTCCCGGGCCATCATTCATGATTTCGGAGGCACCATTAAAGCGGAAAATCATCCGCAGGGAGGAACGATTGTGACCATTACCCTGCAACGGGCTAAACCGAAAACAGCAGATGCACATGAATGTTAGCGGTCGGATAATCGTCATTGATAATGATACACACGTCTGCAAGGCGGCAGGCCAGGCCCTTATGCTGGCCGGGCATACGGTAGACTGCTGTAACCGTGCCGAGGACGCAACCGGCAAGATCTCCGCCCAGTGGCCGGACGTGGTGGTCTGCGATGTCAAGATGCCGGGGATGGACGGATTTGAACTCCTGCAATATGTGGTTGACATTGATCCGGACCTGCCGGTGATCCTGGTCACCGGTCACGGAGACGTCAGCATGGCGGTTGAGGCCATGCGGCTGGGGGCCTATGATTTCATAGAAAAACCGTTGTCCTCAAGTCGACTTGTCGATGTCGTTGGTCGGGCCATGGAAAAACGACGGCTAATCCTTGACAATCGAACTCTCCGCGCCCAGGTCAGACGTAAAGACGGCCTGGAATCGGTTATCCTGGGCCGCAGTGAAGCCATTGTCCAACTGCGGCAGGCGATTCTTAATGTTGCCGATACGGATACCGATGTCCTGATTATCGGCGAAACCGGCACCGGCAAAGAGCTGATTGCCCGCTGTCTGCACGAGCAGAGCAGCAGGAGCAATAATCCTTTCATTGCAGTTAACTGCGGCGCCATGCCGGAATCCATCATCGAAAATGAACTCTTCGGCCATGAACCAGGTGCCTTTACCGGTGCAGATCGACTCCATATCGGCAAATTTGAGCAGGCCTCCGGCGGCACCCTGTTTCTCGATGAAATAGAAAGCATGCCCCTGACCCTCCAGGTCCGGTTGTTGCGGGTACTTCAGGAAAGAACTGTTGATCGATTGGGCGGCAGGGACTCAATTGCCATTGACCTGCGGGTTATCGCCGCCTCAAAAAAGGACCTTCTCAAACTCAGTGAACAGGGAAATTTTCGTGCCGATCTCTACTATCGTCTCAATGTCGTTACCCTGCAAAATCCGCCGCTGCGACAGAGGCTTGACGATATTCCTCTGTTGTTCACCCATTTTCTACACAAAACGGCCAAACGGCTGGAACGGCATCCACCGGAGCTCTCCCCCGCCCTGCTGCAGCGCCTTATGCAGCATTCCTGGCCCGGCAATGTCCGGGAGTTGCAGAATGTCGCCGACCGTACTGTTTTGGGGCTGGATAACGGCTGTGGTGACCCGGCAACGGACATGGATAGCGACAAAAAACAACCCTTAGCCAACCAGTTGGCATCTTTTGAAAAATGTATCCTCGAGCAGGAACTACTCTGGAACAGGGGAAACATCGGCAAAACATGCCAGGCCCTTGGTCTGCCCAGAAAAACTCTTTATTATAAGCTGAAAAAGCATGGCCTGAAAAGGAGCGATTTCCTTGACCGATGATGGTTGCTGAAAAAATGTGCAACTTTCTTCCCATTCTGCCGTCCCGTTTGGGTCAAAATATGCACATATTCATCTCCCCTGCCGACAATTTCGATCCTGCTACCTGTTGACGACGACAAATAGTTTGCCGATGACGATCATGTACCGATTCGCCGTAACCGCCGGAACACCAAATAAATTTCCCCGCCAAAACAGGCAATTTTTTCCCTGATTCATTTTTGGTCCGCCGTATGCAGGTTGCCGGGAAACTGTAATTGCTTCTTCTGTTCCCAGCGCGACTTTGCGACTGGTCCCTATCTTGCTTTTCCATTTTTATTCTGCAGTGATCTTTTGTTCACCTGGGTTTATTTTCAGTATTTTTATCAGTATCATTTCAACATAAAAGGAGGAAGTATGAAGCATCCCGGTCTGAAGACGGCAAAACACCTGCTGACGGCGCTGTTTGTCGTCTGCATGCTGTCCACATTTTCGTTTGCCCAGAGTTCCGTCACGTACTCACCGACACTGGCAAAGGTCTTTGCCGACAAGGTATTACGGGTCGGTGTCAACCCCAAGTTTAAACCGTTTTCCTTTGAAAAAGACGGCAAACGGGTCGGCGTCGACATCGACATTGCCAACCTGCTGGCCAAAAAATTAGGCGTTACCGCCAAAATTGTTGTTCCCAAATCTTTTTCCGATCTCATTCCTATGTTACAGGCCGGTGACATTGATATCATTCTGGCTGGTATGAGTATCACCTTTGCCAGGGAAAAACTGATTGATTTTTCCACCCCCTATTTTGACACGGGACTTTCCATCCTGCTCAACAAGGCAAAGTCGGCCCGTCTCGGTATTTCTGCGGCACCTGATTATCATACGTTGATATCGGCCCTGCTCCAGAACGGCAAAGAGAATCAGTTGACCATCGCCGTTACCGACGGCAAAGCCCCCCAGCGCATCGTGCCCCGCTTTTTCCCCAAGGCGATCATCAAACCCTATCCCAGCAATGAAGAGGCTGCCGCCGCCACACTTAAAGGTGAGGCCGACATGATGGTACACGATGAAATTTTTCTCAAGGTCTGGTTGAAGGAGCATGCCAAACAGGCCCAGTTCCGCCTGACCGTACTCGACCCTCCCTTTAAGCCCGATTATTACGGCATGGCCATTCAAAAAGGCAATCAGGATTTCCTGAACATGCTCAGTGTGTTCAACCTTGAACTGCGGGCCAACGGTTATGTCGGCCAGTTCATGGGGCGGTACCTCCCGGTTACAACCAGGGTCAGTACCCGAAGCTACAACATTAATGAAGATTACTACGGAGGGGACTGAAAATGGCTGAGAAAAAAAAGGGCCTTGATCTGCAATGGAAAATTCTTATCGGCATTGTGCTTGGTATCGGCCTCGGCATCGGCATCAATGTCGCCATGGGACCGGGTGTTACCTCGGGTCCGGTCTATATGATGAAAATTATCTTTAAATACGGCGGCGATATCTTTATCCGCCTGCTCAGAATGCTCATCGTTCCCCTGGTCTTTGCCTCCATCTACATGGCGGTGGCCAATCTCGGGGATGTCCGAACTCTCGGGAAAATCGGCGGCCGGACCATCGGTTATTACATGCTCACCACTGCTCTTGCCGTTCTTGCCGGCCTGATCGTGGTCAACATGATTAATCCCGGCATCGGCATCGATAAAGAGGCGCTGGCAGCGCTTAATATCGGCTCCGGCGTACCGGCAAAGGTCAGCAGTCAGGGTGTGGGCGACCGCAGCGCCGTCATTATCATCATCGACACCTTTGTCAATATGATCCCCAAAAATGCAGCCGCTGCCTTTGCCAAGGGAAATGTCCTGCAAATTATTTTCTTTACTATTTTCTTAGGGATCATGTCCTCCATCGTCGGTCGGGATTCCGAACCGATGACCAAGGTGATCAATGCCATTGACCGCATCATGCAAAAAGGTGTCATGCTGATCATGATCATCTCACCGTACTGTATCTTCATGCTGGTGGCGGCCATCTTTATGGATCTGGGATTCCCTGCCCTGAGGGCGCTTGGAAAATACGCGGCCACGGTTCTTCTCGGCCTGTTTATCCATGGATTCATCACCCTGCCTATCCTGGTATTGATTTTTGGCAAGTATAATCCCCTTAAACTCATGAAAGCCCTGGCACCGGCCATGATGACTGCCTGGTCAACGGCATCAAGCGCCGCCACCCTGCCGGTTACCATGAGCAACCTGGAAAAACGGGCCGGGGTCGAACCACGGATCGGCAACTTTGTCCTGCCCCTTGGCGCAACCATCAACATGGACGGCACCGCCCTGTATGAATCGGTGGCGGTTATTTTCATCGCCCAGCTGCTCGGCGTTCACCTGACCATGGGTATGCAGATCGTCATCTTCATTACGGCTTCGCTGGCAGCCATCGGCGCTGCAGCAATTCCCGGAGCCGGACTGGTTACCATGGGTATCGTGCTCACTGCCGCCGGTCTGCCGCTGGACGGTATCGGTCTTATTCTTGCTATAGACCGTATCCTTGACCAGTTCCGCACAGCCATCAATGTCTGGGGTGATGCCACGGCAGCCGTTGTTGTCGGCAGAGGAGAAAATGCCATTCACGAAGTCATCCCCGAACCGGAATCATAACCACATTAACAGGAGAATAGACGAATGGAATTTCCGAAACAAATTCATGACTTCATGCTGCATGATGTTGCCGGACGCTGGACCTATAAGGGCAATGAACTGCACAGCGCCCACTATATCCGTCTCGGCTCCCGCATGAGCCTCTATATTCAGACCATTGCCGATAAAGAAGGCAACCTGGAGTACATGATTCGCCTGCGGGACAGTTTCATCAGGGGCGGCATCACCACCCTGGAAGAAGCAGTCGACATCGCCAGGGAAATCATCGAAGAAAACAAACTGTTTATCGAACAATCGACCAAATTCTAACAATATTATTTTCCCTCTTCCGGCCCGTTGCGGGCCGGAAGAAAAAATAATAAAAAAGGCGTGTCGTCCTGGGGAGATTCTCCCAGGTGACACGCCCTTTTTTTTACCCACCAACCGGTTTCACTTTTTTCAGACGTAAAACGTGTAGCCCACCACGTTTTCTGTACGAAAAACTTGCAGACACTCCCGCAAACGGGTATGTATAGTGCATGAAACGAGATATATATGCAGACCTGGTGCGCTGGAAAAACTCTACCCGAAGAAAACCTCTCATTGTGCGAGGCGCCCGGCAGACAGGTAAAACCTATATTTTGCAGGCATTCGGGCGCAAGGAATTTGACGGGATTTTCTACTTTAACTTCGAAGAAAACAGCAGCCTCGACAGCCTTTTTTCCGAACGTCTTGATCCCCAAAGAATTATCGCCCATCTCTCCCTGCTCAGCAGGAAAAAAATCCTCCCCGGGCAGCACCTGATCGTTTTTGATGAAATACAAATCTCCAACAATGCGCTCAACAGCCTGAAGTATTTTCAGGAAAAGGCCCCTGGATATGTCATTGCCGCAGCCGGGTCTCTCCTTGGAGTGAAACTCTCCTCACCAAAATCATTCCCCGTGGGTAAGGTCAATTTTCTTGATCTCCTGCCCATGACATTTTATGAATTTCTGGACGGAATGGGAGAATCAGGCTTACGGGATTACCTTGAAAACCTTGACCAAATAGCTCCGTTACCCGAGGTATTTCACCTGCAGCTTATCGACCTGCTCAGGCGTTATTATTTTTGCGGGGGGATGCCGGAGGCGGTTTCCTGCATGGCGAAAGGGGATTCGTTTACAGATGTGCGACAGGTGCACCGGGAAATACTCACCTCATACACCCTGGATTTTGCAAAACACGCAAAATCATCTGATATTCCAAAATTATCTCACATCTGGAACAGTATTGTTGAGCAACTGGCCAGGGAAAACAAAAAATTCATGTTTTCCGCTATTCGAAAAAGCGCCCGGGCTCGTGACTATGAAAACGCGCTTATCTGGCTTGAAGACGCGGGGCTTATTCTACGCGCGTTTTGCGTAAATAATCCCAAAAGACCGCTGACCGGTTCTTTGCAAAGAAACATTTTCAAAGTATATGCGCTGGATGTGGGAATTTTAGGGGCAATGGCAAATCTGCCGGCGGAAATACTTGTCAATGGTGAACAGATATTCAATGAATTTTCCGGCGCTTTTACGGAAAACTATAGCGCCCAGCAGTTACGGGCGGTAGCAGGAAACAGCCTGCAATACTGGAAGAATAAAAACGGCAGGGCTGAAGTTGACTTTCTGGTTGAAACAGCAACCGATATCCATCCCCTTGAGGTAAAAGCCGGGGTTAATCTCAAGAGTAAAAGTCTCCATTCTTTTGACTCCAAATATGCGCCATCCTGCCTGTTCCGTACCTCCCTGTGCAATCTTCGCCGGGATGGTAAAATATGCAATATTCCTCTCTATCTCATTCATTCTTTACCATCTCTTATCAGCAAATGCATTGAAAGGACTCGGCAATGAACGACCTGCCTGAAAAACTGCGCGATTATCTTGAGAAAAAGCCGAAAGAAGGGTCCAGGCAAGAAAAAGAAGAAAAAAAGAAAGAGATAGAGAACAAAAGCCATTTGCGCCTGCCTGTTATGGCCGGCAAATCCGGTCCGGCCATGCTGGTTTATCCGGCCCGTTGCGGGCCGGAAGAAAAAATAATAAAAAAGGCGTGTCGTCCTGGGGAGATTCTCCCGGGTGACACGCCTTTTTTTGCCTTACAGCTCAGTTTACGCCATAAAAAACAAGAAATTGACACATTGCTGGTCTGCTTGAGTGGAACGAAAGCGGACAAATAGCAGGCGCTACTTTTGTCTGGTTTCGCGAAGCTCAACCAGACCTACATTGTATACGATTTATTGGGTTGCGTCCATTAAACCCACTTTGGTGTGTCCAACCTGCCGAACGTTGCAAATCAAGCAACAGGACCAACAGAAATCATTGCAGCCTTGTTCTACCAGTTCTCACCAAGCAGCTCAAAATGGGCCTGGGGATGATCGCAGGCCGGGCATCTTTCCGGCGCCTCTTCCCCTTCATGCAGATAGCCGCAGTTACGACAGCGCCAGGTGACCTTTTCCTTTCTCTTAAACACCCGGCCCTCTTCAATGTTGGCCTTCAGGTCCAGGTACCGTTTTTCATGCTGCTTTTCCGCCACGGCAATGGCCTCAAAGATAGCGGCAATTTCCGGGAACCCTTCTTCCCGGGCCGTTACCGCAAACCCAGGATACATAATGGTATATTCGTAAT
>JALSNT010000320.1 GCA_026986885.1 Desulfobulbaceae bacterium | reverse complement strand
CCGCCATCATCATTAACAACTCCATCTATGGCATGACCGGCGGCCAGTACTCACCAACCACCCCTTTTGGTTCCAAATCCACGACTTCGGTTTATGGTCATATTGAACATGCCTTTTCCATAGCCGAACTTGCGGTTACCGCCGGCGCCTCTTTTGTTTCCAGGGCAACGGTCTACCATGCCGACCTTATGGACCGGCTCATAGAACAGGCCATGCTTAAACGTGGTTTTGCCGTGGTCGAGGTAATTTCCAACTGCCATGTTCAATACGGGCGGCGAAATAAGTTAGGGGGAGCGGTTGACATGCTTAAACGTTTTAAGGAACAATCGGTTACCGTCGGCAGGGCTGAAAAAATGACTCCTGAGGAATTAAAGGGAAAAACCACCATCGGCGTGCTTGTTGATCGTGATTTGCCCATATCCACGGAAGAGTATAAAAAAGTACGTCAAAAGGCCGGAACGATGAAGGAGAAGCTATGAAAGGGCAAGAAAACAGTCAGGAGCGGTATGAAATACGTTTTTCCGGTTCCGGCGGCCAGGGATTGATTACAGCAGCCGTGGTTTTTGCCGAAGCCGTGGGCGTTTATGACGGCAAATATGTGTGTCAGACGCAGAGCTACGGGCCCGAGGCCAGGGGAGGAAAATCCAAGGCCGAGGTAGTTATCAGCTCAAGGCCCATTGATTATCCAAAGGCCCTGGAGCTTGATCTGCTGCTGGCAATGAATCAGGCGGCCTGTGATGCCTATTTTTATGATATCAAGCAAAACGGCCTGCTGGTTGTGGACAGCGACCTGGTTGAACAGCACCCAACCAGTCGTATTATCGCCATTCCCTTCACCCGGATAGCCAAAGAAGAAATCGGCCGCACCCTGGTTGCCAACATGGTCGCCTTAGGGGCTGTGGGTTTACTTTCAGGGCAGGTAGATCTCAAAAATCTTGAGAAAGCCCTGCTGGCACGCGTGCCTGCAGGTACGGAAGATATGAACAGCAAGGCCCTGCAGCGCGGTATTGAAGAGGCTCAGAAGATAAATCTCAATGATCTGCCCAGAGCGATCATCTCCGACGACTATGATGAGGTGTGACTGATGAAGGTCGTGGCATTTAACGGCAGCGCCCGCAAGGACGGCAATACCACCATGTTGGTTAACTATGTGTTTGCGGAACTGGAAAAGGAAGGAATCGAGACAGAGCTTGTCCAGCTTGCCGGCAAACACCCCCATGGCTGTATTGCCTGCTACCAGTGCTTTAAAAAGAAAAACAGGCGTTGCGCCGTTGATATTGACTGCATCAATGAGTGTATCGAAAAGATGGAAGCCGCCGACGGCATAATCCTTGCCTCACCGACCTATTTTGCCGATCTCAGTCCGGAAATAAAGGCGGTAATTGATCGCTGCGGCATGGTGTCCCGGGCCAATGGTGATATGTACCGTCGTAAGGTCGGCGCGGCCGTGGTCGCCCGCCGCCGCGGCGGAGCCATCCACGTATTTGATTCCCTCAATCATTTCTTCACCATCGGCCAGATGATCATTGTCGGTTCTTCCTATTGGAATATCGGTGCCGGTCGGGACAAGGGAGATGTCGCAGGCGACGAGGAAGGGGTGACCACCATGCGTAATCTTGGAAAAAACATGGCATGGCTGTTGAAAAAAGTGCATTCTAAGTAGAATAATAACCTACCGACTTATTTCCACCTAAATCACTCGATTCAGATATTCATCTCTTTTTACTCAACGTCGTCATTGACGACGTTGAGTTTTTTTTGCAAAAAAATTCTGATTACCATAGAACCTCTGCAACATTGAAAAACAATACTTGCCATATTTCCCGGTCCATTTAAAAAACCACGGATGGACAAGGATTCACACAGATTTTTCTTGAAATTGCGGTTCTGATTGAACATATCAAAAGCGGACAATAACCGTTTTCCGGGCAATGGTGGTAATCAAAAAAAAATTGACCAAAAGCTTACCAGCGCATATAAAGTAATAAAGCCTTGAGTGCGAAGGCTTTTCCGGTAAATTGCAGGTTCCTAATGAAAAAAAATACCTGTGTGCAAGTAAAAATAAACAACGTGGTCTGCCCTGTCTGCGCCATAGACAACGTGATGTGAAGTAATAGACGGAGGAACTTTCACAATGCTGGTTATCTGCGAAGATTGTGCCAAGAAATACAATATAGACGAGATGAAGATTAAAGGCGAAAGTGCCAGATTCGCCTGTCAGGAATGCGGTCACATTATCGTTGTGCAAAAGCCGGCAACCCCCATTTCTTCGAACCGACCCGGAATTCAAACTCCCGGATCCGAAGAAGAGACTGACACCGGCAGTCAGCAAAATGGCAGGACGGATGCGCAGGTCACATCTCCAACTGCTGCCGGTTCAGCACCGGAAGGAGGGAAGGGATGGCCCATCAGCACATATCTTTTATTGACCCTGGTAACCGGATTTCTCGTTATTTGCGGCACTTTTTCTTTTCTCTATCTCAAATATATTCCCCAAATCATCAATGAACAGATCGAGCTGAGAACCATTGCCATTTCCAAATCCTTTGCCGGTGTAATCCAAAAGCCCTTATTAGTACGAAATTATCTCCGGGTCAATAAGGAGGCTCAGCGAACCAGTGCTCTGCCCGGAGTAGCCTATGCTGCAGTAACAAACAAACGAGGTATTGTCATCGCCGGTTTTTTTAGTGATTTAAGCAGATTTGACAGACCTTTTTTTATGGATGTCAAGAAAAAGGGGTTCCCGAAAACCGTTATTTCTGCAAATAAGCTCCCTGCCGGCAAAAAGGAGAACAGTGCCGTAATTTCAGTTGGTGGCCAGACCATTTTTGATCATGGCATTGCTCTTCCCGACAATG
>JALSNT010000319.1 GCA_026986885.1 Desulfobulbaceae bacterium | reverse complement strand
CAGTCACCATGGCATGCACCCGGGCAGTGAGCCGTGGATATTCCTTATCCGGAGGCAAGGAAAAGGTACCGTCGCCCTGGATGACGATTCCCTTGATATTTTTACTGCCCAGAACTGCTCCGCCGCCAAGGCGGCCGAAATGGCGATAGGTGTCCGCATTGATGCAGGCAATGGCCAACCCTTTTTCACCGGCCGGACCAATACGGAGCATGGAACGATGACCGGAGTTCTCTTTAAACATGCGGCGCATTATTTTTCCGGCGGCCACCACATCAAGCCCTGCCATAAAGCCGGCGCTTTTCAACTGCAGATGATTAGCGCCGATATTGAGGCAGGAGAGCTCGGCCGCCCTGCCCTGCAGTACCAGGGCGTCATAACCGGCAAATCGGAGTGCCAGCGCACAACGCCCACCGGCATGGGACTCGGTATACTGATCATGGTAAGGAGACTTAAAGGCGCAGACCGTCTTGCTCATCAGGGGAAACAGTCCGGTTAAAGGACCGATGGCCAGTATAAAAGGCTGGGCCGGATCATTCCAGGGACGAGCGGGATCACCATACTTTTCAAAGAGCAGGGCTGCCAGCCCGGAACCGCCGACGACCTCGCCTCTTTGAACGCAAGTCTCAATCCGTCCCCTGCCGCAGGCCAGATCAACAATCATAATCCGAAAACTATCAGGATTCATCACTGCTCCTCCCTGTTTTTGTCATCACGCTGTTGCAGCTCCAGACAGTCGTGGGGACAAAAATCAACGCAGAGACCGCAATGGATACAGAGATAGATATTGCCGGCTTTATCAACAGCTATCGCCTCAACAGGACAGGCGGCAATGCAGGCGCCGCATTGAATACAGAGTTTACGCCGCCGGGTTACCCCGCCCCCTTTTCTTGCCTGCAGGCAACCGGTCGGACAGGCGTCCGCACAGGGCGGCGG
The DNA here is from genome assembly GCA_026986885.1 of Desulfobulbaceae bacterium. Next base: position 1,929 of record JALSNT010000319.1, on the reverse strand, counting down.
GTCGCAGGCCAGGCAATGACGGGCCACAAAGCCCGACGACAGGCCGCCGGAGCTGCGAATCCGGATGCCGGCAGTTTCCCAGGAGAACTGTTTATGCACCAGGCGGGCACAGGCCAGCGAGCAGGAATGGCAGCCGATACAGCGATCCATATGCGGGGTGGTCAAAATCTTCATGCTGTTCTCCTTCCACCGGCCGGTTAAATTTTCTGCAACCGGTTACAGGGTGACGAACGGGTATGTCGAAAGTACCAGCAAATCGAATTGGTCCGATTTATCCGGTAAGCTGTTACAGGTTACCAGTTATACGGCCAAAGTAAAAGCTGTTTTCAATGCCCGGCGGCTGCCGAAGAAGGGAAAGATTCTCGTTCCCGTTTATGCCATTATCCCTTGACAGCATATCGCATCTTTTATATATTCCGCCGTTATTCTTTATCACTTCTACAGCGGATATACTTTCATTTTCGCATAAGGGAACAGTACCCAACTCGGTTGCCGGCATGGCCGGACCAATAACCTAAAAGGATAACCCGATGAGTAAAATAACTGGTTCGCAGGCCATTATCAAATGCCTGCATGAGGAAGGTGTTGATACCATTTTCGGTTTCCCCGGAGGTGCAGTCATTGATCTTTATGATGAACTGCTCGATTCCGACATCAAACACGTTCTTGTCCGCCATGAACAGGGCGCTGTTCATGCCGCCGACGGCTATGCGCGGGCGACCGGCAAAACAGGCGTAGCACTGCTCACTTCGGGTCCGGGAGCTACCAACGGGGTGACGGCAATTGCCACCGCCTATATGGACTCCATTCCGATCGTGGTCTTCACCGGCCAGGTGCCGCGGGCACTGATCGGCAATGATGCCTTCCAGGAGGTTGATATCGTAGGCATTACCCGGCCCTGTACCAAGCATAATTATCTGGTCAGTGATCCCGATGAGCTGGTGACAACTATTCGCGAAGCCTTCTATCTCGCAGCATCCGGCCGGCCGGGGCCGATACTCATTGATCTACCCAAAGATGTCGTTGCTTCCATGATGTCGTTTCCGGAAAAGAAGCCGATCAAAATGAAAACCTACCAGCCGACCGTCGATCCCCACCCCGGTCAGATAGAAAAGGCCTGCAGGGCCTGCCTGAAAGCAAAACGTCCGGTTCTCTATATCGGCGGCGGCGTCATTCTCTCCAATGCAAACAGGGAACTGACCGAACTGGCGGAAAAACTGGCGGCCCCGGTAACCATGACTCTCATGGGTCTGGGCGGCTTTCCGGGGACCAATCCGCTGTCGCTGGGCATGCTTGGTATGCACGGCAGTTATGCCTCCAACATGGCGGTTGCCAAAAGCGATCTGCTTATTGCCGTCGGCGCCCGCTTTGACGACCGCGTAACCGGCAGGCTGGATGCGTTTGCACCCCATGCCGAAATTATCCATATTGATATTGATCCCACCTCCATCAGTAAAAATGTTGATGTGGACATTCCCATTGTTGCCGATTGCAAGCATGCGCTGCGGGCAATGAACAGCTGGTTAGACGACTCAGAAAAATTTAATGCCGAAGAAATTGCAAAAAAACATCGGCCATGGCTTGAGCAGGTTGCGGAATGGAATGAAAAACATCCGCTGACCTATCACGAAGAAGGCGACATTATCAAGCCGCAGTATGTTATCGAGATCCTGAACAAACTGACCAACGGTGATGCAATTATTACCACTGAAGTCGGCCAGAATCAAATGTGGGCCGCTCAATTTTATAAATTCAATGAACCCAGGCATCTGCTTACCTCCGGTGGCCTGGGAACCATGGGATACGGCCTGCCGGCTGCCATTGGCGCCAAACTGGCCTTTCCCGACAAAACGGTCATTGATGTTGCCGGTGACGGCTCCATTCAGATGAATATTCAGGAACTGGCCACCGCCCGCCAGTATGGCGCAC
>JALSNT010000318.1 GCA_026986885.1 Desulfobulbaceae bacterium | reverse complement strand
GCCACAGTGTTGACGGCAAAGGGCCTTGCCATGATCCCCCGCGCTCAGGCACGCTCCCTGATTGATTATGCCGGCACCTGGCCGCCGTCTGCCTCGGCACTGCGCCGGGTTGCCGACAAAACCGGTTATGACTATATCGCCATCGGCAGTCTGACCCGGGTCGGCAGGGGCATCGAAGTGGACATGATGGTGGTTGATGTCCTCAATCCGCAGGCAAAACCGGAAATTTTCCAGGAAACATCACTTGACGGGGCATTGCCGGCGGTCACCGACAAAGCAGTGACGGACGTACTTGGCTATGCCAACCGATCCATTATGATCAGTTCCGTGACCCCGTCGGGCAACAAACGGATCGATTCGGGGGAAATATTACGTAAAATTCACACCAAACCCGGTGACTATTATGATCCTGCCGCCCTGCGCAACGATCTCAAATCGGTTTTTGCCATGGGCTATTTCGATGATGTCGCCGTTGATGTCAAGGACACCCCTACCGGCAAAGCCGTCACCTTTATCGTTAAGGAAAAACCTTTAATTAAAAAAGTCAGCTTCAACGGCGCCGACGCCGTTTCCGAAGACGATATCCGGGATGCGGCAAAAATATCCGCCAATACCATCGTTAATCCGACAAAAATTAATGATGCCGTCCAGCGGATCAAGGGGTTGTACAAATCAAAAGGCTACTTCAACACCAAGGTCGCCGCCGACCTCAGCTATCCGACCAGGGATACCGCCGATGTCAACTTTCGTATCCAGGAGGGAAAAAAGGTTGCCATTAAAAAGATATCCTTTCAGGGAAACAAGGCCTTTGATGACAGCGACCTGGAGGATATTATCCAGACCGGGACCTGGAACTGGCTTTCCTGGCTGACGGAAAGTGGTGTCTTGAAAATGGATGTCCTGCAGCAGGACGCGGGACGGCTGGCAGCCTTTTATCATAACCACGGTTTTATCGAAGCCAGGATCGGCGAGCCCCAGGTAAAAGAAAAAGACGATGCCCTCTACATCACCTTTCCCATTGAAGAGGGCCCCCGCTACCGGGTGGGCACCGTTGATCTTAAAGGTGATCTCATTGAAAACAAGGCCAGGCTTATCTCCATGCTTAAGATTCGCAAGGAGAAATTCCTCAATCGTAAGATATTGCGCGATGATATCCTGAAGCTTACCGATCTTTATGCTGAACACGGCTACGCCTTTGCGGAAATTCACCCTCAAGTCAAAAAATCGACGGTCGGTAAACGGGTGGATATCACCTTAAACATCGACAAGGGTGCCCTGGTCTATTTCAACCGGGTGGAAATACACGGCAACACAAGGACCAGGGATAATGTCATCCGCCGGGATCTCGATGTTAAAGAGGGTGGTGTTTTTGATTCCAGGGCTATCAGGTCTTCAACCAAAAAGCTGCAGCGACTGGGATTTTTTGAAGAAGCCACGGTAACGCCCCAGCCGACCATGGATAAAGACAAGATGGATGTCATCGTCAACGTCAAGGAGAAATCTACCGGCCAATTCAGTATCGGAGCCGGGTATTCCTCTTCGGAAAACCTGATGCTCATGGGTGAAATATCGGAAGACAACCTGCTGGGCACCGGTAACCGCCTCTCGCTATCCGTCAATTTAAGCGGTATAACCACTCGTTTTAACTTAAGCTATACAAATCCGAGATTTTTGGACTCCCACGTATCCGCCGGGCTTGACCTGTTTAACTGGCGCCGGGAATATGACGATTATACCAAGGATTCCGTGGGTGGCGGTGTCCGCTTCGGGCATCCGTTTTTTGAAAAATGGTACATCTATTACGGCTATTCCCTGGACAACACGACCTTGAGCGATGTCAAGCCCGACGCATCCCAGGTCATCAAAGACTCCGAGGATATCAACCTGACCAGTGCCGTCCATGTCCGCTTCCTGCGGGATACCAGAAACAACCGGTTTCTACCCGATTCCGGTTCCAGGAATTCCATCAGCGTCCGGCATGCCGGCAGCTGGCTGGGCGGCGACGCCGACTACACCAAGCTTGAGGGGTCCAGCTCCTGGTATTTTCCCATGTTCTGGAAAACGGTCTTCCATGCCAAGGCGGCAGCCGGCCAGATATTTGCCGATGACGACAAGAAACTGCCCGTGTATGAAAGGTTCTACCTGGGCGGGATGAACAGTATCCGCGGTTTCCCCTCCGTCAGTATCAGCCCGGTCGATCCGGTTACCAACGAAAAAATCGGTGGTGACAAGATGTGGTACGCCAATATCGCCGTTCAGTTTCCCCTGCTTGAAGAGGCAGGACTGCACGGAGAGGTATTCACCGATTTCGGTAATGTCTATGCCATTGAAGACAGCTGGGACTTCGGCGACGTTAAAAAAACCGCCGGCGTCGGCTTTATGTGGATGTCACCCATGGGGCCGATCCGGCTGGCCTGGGGCTACAACCTGGACAAGCAGGACGGCGAAGACAGCTCCAACTGGGACTTCACCATGGGCGGTTCTTTTTAACCGCCGCAGATTTCCAGCATGCAGTCTATTCTGACACGACTGCGGGCACGGGGACGACAGCGGTTTGATATCACGGGTCTGGCCGGAAGCAGCGGCCAACTGCTTTTGGCCGGGCTCTGTGACAAGCTGCAACGAACCGTCTGCTGTCTTGTCCCCGCAGATGAACAGCTTGAAACTGTTGCCCGCGACACCGCACTCTTTACCGATGCCCCCATTCTCATTTATCCCAGTTTCGAGATTCCACCCTATACTGCGCTCGCACCGGATCCGGCCACAACCTCTGCCCGGCTGTCCACCCTCTACCGTCTGCAAGATATTGACCGACCCCTGATTGTCTTCACCTCGGTTGAGGCTCTCCTGCGCCGGGTTATCCCCC
>JALSNT010000317.1 GCA_026986885.1 Desulfobulbaceae bacterium | reverse complement strand
CAAAAAAAAACGGAGCAAACTGACAAATAGCACCCATAGAGCTGATTTATTACATAATGAACGACGGTTACATTGTCTTTCAATCACCCTTTCGCCTCTGCTTGTGTTATGCGTTCTCTGTTATTTTTTACTATTCCAGCCCCTGCGTATAAGATTCTTTTCCTGATCTATTGTCAACGGCGGCGCAGCCATAAGATGAGAAAAAAGAGTTGTTGCAAGCTCATGATCTCCGGCAGGGACAAAGCTATCCCTTGTCGCCGGTGAATTAACGTCAGGTGATACATGGGCGACGAACACCCTGGTCAACCAGTCTCCAGATTTTGTTCTACAGGCCACACCTTGCGACGGTGGGCTGCTCTCGTTTCCCTCCCGGACAACTTCGTATTGTCTGCAATAATGACCATGTGTATCTAAAAAAGTGGCGATCGGAGTTATCCGGGCATGTTGCCCATCAACCTTAAAACTCATACCGCTTACTGTACGCTCAAGCCCCCGGCTGAATTCTTCACCTTGCAGTACAGGGAAGCAGGTAGTCAGCTCCGGCCTTAAGAGTCTTGCAGCAAACCAGCCTGTTCCTATGCCAATCATAAGTATCATGGAAAATGCCAGGGCATGAACCGGCTGCCGGGAACCCGGATGTAGCCAGGAAATAATGCGCTGGAAAAACGAGGGGGCAGAGGCTTCTTCATTCTTGAAATTGATTATTCCATCAATAAGATGCGTTGGAATCTCCTCGTGGAATGGGGCATCGTACACCTCCTGAAGAAATGTTCTACTGTTCTTGAACAGTTCAACTCGTTCCTGCGCTTCGGCATCCGTGCATAAAGCCTCACGAATTTTTTTGGCCTCAAGGTCGCTGAGTTCACCATCAACAAAGGCCATTAACTGTTCATTGCTCAGTTTATTCATAAAACTCACCACACTTTCATCCAGCCCTTACCGCACACCTGTCAAACCGCATGCCCATTAACCAATGTATTCAATTTAACACGTGCACGTGCTAAACGACTCATGACGGTGCCCATCGGCACATTTAGAGTTTCAGCGGTTTTTTTATACGACATGCCATCAACACAGACAAGCGCCAACACTACCCGATCCTTCTCAGAAAGCTGTGCCATGGCCTGTTTAACATTGTGAAGCAGCAGTTTGGCCTCTATTTTATCACGTTCTTTATTAACAGTTCCTTTACCAATATATTTTTCATCAAAAGTTGAATGCGGTGTACGGAATCTTAATGATCTGGTGGTGTCAATCCATAATGTATGAATTATTCTAAACATCCAACTGTCCATATGCGTTCCTGACTTGAATTGCTTTCTCCGGCTAAGAGCACGCTCGCAGGCAGCCTGCACAAGATCATCAGCATCAAATCTATTCGATGTCAATGTGTAGGCAAATCTTCTCAGTCGTGGCAGCAAGTCTATCATTTGCTGCCGGAAAGGATCTGTCTCTTTTGTGTTGAGTGTGATAAGCACCAACAGTTTATAATAGTTCAACATCATTTTCTATGTCGTAATTTAGGCAAATTATGGGCAACGCACCAGGCCCCAGCCATATATTGGATCCTTTCCGGGAGCTCCCAGGTCAAGCGCTCTTTTTCTTACCGCCTTCTCTAATGTCTTGTATCCGGGAATCATTTGCGGCTGGTTAAGCTGCTCTGCAGCAATAGCCGTAAAATAGGCTGCGGCATAAGAGGTGCCGCTGTGGAAACGACCTCGACCATCTGCACAAGGAGTCCAGATAGTGACACCGGGCATGGCATAATCAATATACCAGCCATGGTTGGCTCTGGAATAGGGCCTCTTAAACCGGTCAACAGCAGTCACGGCGAGTACCCCTTTGTCAGCTGCCGGATAGGCCGGGGCTGCCCTGGCTCCATTATTGCCGGCGGCCGCAACAACCACAATGCCATGCTGCAGAACCCGGGACACAGCTTTTGTGAGTAATCTATTTTGCGGCCCACTTAAGCTCATATTGATAACTGAAACATTCTGTGCCGCCAGCCAGTCAAGGGCCTTTGCAAGAGCAATAGCTGAAGCTCGCGTCCGGCCCGATTTATCGGCAAAAAATGTTGCCGCGCCATACAGGCTTGCCTCCGGCATCAATCCGGAGAAATACCTGTCAGCCTTGCCGACAAGCAGGTCGGCGATGGCTGTGCCGTGCTCGGTGGGTGCTGACTTATGATTTCGAACAAAAGAATTGGTGTAGATATGGCTGTCTTCCAGGGAGGGTGCGTTGCGGTCAATCGCTGTATCAATCATACCTATTTTCACCCCTTGACCTTGAAATCCGTTGTCCGGCCAGTTTATCAAAGTTTGTGGATAACAGCGAATGTCGTTACAGTTCTTTTTGATTATGGTTGCTTCATACCGGCGACTGAGTGCGGAACCATTATTTTTATCCCGTTTAAAGTAAGTACGCCATAATCGCCGTATCTTATTTACTATTTTTTGCGAATAACAGTGAATGCCTTTACATTTTGTATTGTTCCCAGCCAGTTTATAATAGTGGTTGAGGTCAAAGGCAGCCTTGCTTTTACCTCTCAGCAATGCACGCAGAGCTCTTTGTACATTTATTCTTGAGTTTGTGTTAAAACGTGTGATCTCCAGCTTGATATTCTTGAGATATATTTTTTGTCCAACGCGCAATCCAAGATGCCTCGCCATTTCCAGGCCTATCCTGTCAATATCTACCGCAATAATAGTCCCCGGTTCATAATTGTACCCTGAACCGGCATCCGTATTTTTATGCCGGGCTTTTCTATGCCGAGCCTTTCCGTGTCTGCTGCTTTTGGCACTACCACCATCATCGTCATCATCATCATCATCGTCATCATCATCGTCGTCGTCATCGTCGTCGTCATCATCGT
>JALSNT010000316.1 GCA_026986885.1 Desulfobulbaceae bacterium | reverse complement strand
CACAATGGATCATGGCAATAGACCGAATCCGTCGGCCATTTAATGTGAGAAATGAGCCTTTTTCTTTAGATGCTGCCAGCTGCTTGATAAAATCCGGCAGGGTGATGACCTCGCTGTAGCGGCCAAAGCCATATTCACCATGACCGGGCTGATAGGACCTGAATCCAGTGGCCATGATAACGGCGCCTGTTTCGATGGTTGTCACAGTATCGGCCCCTGTTTCCTGCTGGATGACGATATGACCGCTTTCCCTTTCATGCCCGGTACCACCTGCCGGAAATGTTTTGACCGTGAGATCATAGTTGCCGACGTATCCGGTAAAGCCGACAACCTCGGAGCAGGTCATGACGGTAATATTTTCATGGGCAAGAACCGTTTTTGCCAGCTCTGCAATCAACTCGGAACTTTTTTCGCCAAAAGGGGCGATGGTGTCAAGCATTGCCGCATGCCCGCCTAAATATGGTGATTTTTCAACAAGGACAACCTCAAGGCCCCGTGCGGCAAGGGCTCCTGCGGCCTTGAGTCCGGCAACACCGCCACCGATAACCGTGGCATGTTTTCTTGCCTCGACCCGGAGAGGATCCAGCGGTTCCAGCAGACCGGCCTTGCCCACTGCTGCGGCTACGAGTTTTTCGGCTTTACGGGTGGCCTTAACTCCATGAAGTACCCAGCTTACATGCTCGCGTATATTGGCATGCTCATAGATATATGGATTTTTTCCGGCCCTGGAAATGGCATCACGAAACGTAGTTTCGTGGAGACTTGGGGCGCAGGATGCAACGACCACCCGATCAATGAGCCCATTTTTCAAGTCATCGATGATCAGCTCCTGTCCCGGATCAGAACACATGAAAGAGTTGGTCCTGGCAACTGTGACACCGGGGAATTTTTCCGCGGCCTCGCGTACCTTTTCCACATCCACATGATCGGAAATATTGCCGCCGCAATAGCAGATATATACTCCGACTCTGTCAGACTTTTTTTCCTTGCTTTTGGGATCAGTCATATCGCTCATACCAGTAGTCCGTTTACGAAAGAGACAACATATAATTTGCAGCCTCCATTGCAGCCGCTCCTGCTTCGGCTATGGAGTCGACAATGTCCTTGGGACCGGATGCCGCCCCTGCAACAAAGATACCCTCCTGATCGGTCAATGTCGGTGCAATGGAGGGGTGAATGGTGTGTATGAAACGATCATCCCCGGTGCCCACGGAGCAGATGCCCCGGGGCGACCAGTGTGGATACACGCCAAGGGAAAGCACCACCAGATCGTGATTTTCGGTGGTTATTCCTTCGCCATCCTGTCTTTCAAAGCGAACGGCAACGCTGCCGTTAACTCCACTCTCAATATGGCCAACCTTGCCTTTGATAAACTGGATGCCCATGGCCTTGGCATTCTGATAAAATTGCTCATATCCCTTGCCGAAGGCTCGGATATCCATATAATAGATCGTAATATCAGCCAGTGGCAGGGCTCCGGAGAGCAGCATAGCCTGTTTGATGGCATACATGCAGCAAAAGCGGGAACAGTAGGGAACACCCATGCTCTTATCACGGGAACCGGCGCACTGAACATAGGCGATGGAATCAGGCTCCATGCCGTCGGATGGGCGTAATACCCGATTGTACGGTCCATGGGGCGCCAATAACCGTTCCATCTGCAGCGCCGTGACAACATTGGCCACCGTGCCGCCGCCGTACTGCGGTTTATCCTGAACAGGAGTCATTGCAAATCCAGTGGCAATTATCGCGGTTTTTGCCTCAACGGTAAAATCAGCCGGCTGTTGAAAATAATTTACCGCCCCGGTGGGGCATACTTTTTCACATTTCCCGCACAACATGCAGTTTTCCGGATTCAGAGCGGCAGTTTGCGGGATGGCGTTGGAAAATGGAATTCTGATTGCCTTGGTAGCACAGAATCCTCCCTGTTCCGGATCCGGAACATATACCGGACAGCTATACTCACATTTACGGCAGCCGATACACTTGTCCTGATCAACATACCTGGGTTTCTGCGTAACCAGGGCTTGTACTCCCCCACCGGTCCTTTGCAGCTGCTTCAGCTCGCACCAGGTATATATGGTGATATTTTCATGATGTGCGGCTGCCGCCATTTTAGGGGTGGTGATACAACTCGAACAATCCAAAGTAGGAAATACCTTGGAAAGGCGAATCATTTTACCGCCAATGGACAGATCTTTTTCGATAATCACTACGGAAAAATCCTGATCAGCCAGATCAAGGGCAGCTTGCAGACCGGCTATCCCTCCGCCGACGACCAGTGCGTCACAGGTGATTGTTTGTCCATCCGCCATTTCATTCTCCAATCGTGGTTATTCCTTTCTCCAGCCGGTATACCCTGTTCATAACTAATCACAGGGTGAATAACTATTCGTTTTACGGCCTCTGTTCAGCTCCGGCTTTTTACATTAATTGCCGTTGGCACCGGCCGATACCGAACCGTTGACAACCGGTGGACCCAACTCCTGGACAAGATCATTCATCATGTTTACTTCTTTGAGAAAGGCCCGGCTACATACCGTACAGATTGCGGTCAGCCGCAGCCGGCGAATATCGAGATCCAGTTTCTTCATCATCTGATAAACCCTGTCTATGCGCTGGGCCAGGGCCTTATATGCACCCTCGTATGGGCATTCCTCGCCACAGGACATGATAATAATACCGCTGATACCTTTGCTGAAGCAATCCAGATAAAATTTTTCAGGGAACATAACCGGGGCCCGGACCCTGAGTATATAGGTATTGGCCGGATAGCTGGAATGGGCCTGGCCTACTGAATCCGCGCCCGGATAGGCACAGGACTCCGTCGCCAGAATCAAAATCTTATTCTCTTGTGTATCATGAGCCATGTTGATC
>JALSNT010000315.1 GCA_026986885.1 Desulfobulbaceae bacterium | reverse complement strand
TGCCGCTGTTGATACATATTTCCACGAGGTGCCGACCAGCTACACGGCAATGCTGCTCTCCCCCGCTGGGGTGGTCTTTGCTGCAAACAGAAAGGAATACCTCTTTCACACGGCCTATCCGCTTACCGCTGCTGCCAGAAAAAGACTGGCGGCCGGACGACAGTTCAGTAATCTTCCCCTGACCCCGTTACCGTTTGTTCTTCCTCAAGCATCTCCCTGGGGAAAGAGGAGAATACTTGTCACCAGGGAGCCGGTTTTACAGAAAGGATGGGAACTTGTCATCCTGCAGTCCGTGGCGCCACCCTGGTTTTTCATGTTTTTTTTCATTTTCTCGGCAGTGTTGGCTGGAGCAATGTGGATCAGGATGACATTGCATACCAGAAAGGAACAACAGCTGACGGAAGAGATAGACCGTGGTCGGAGGAGGAGTGTTTTAGCAGAAACGGCCCGACGGGAGACAAGGCGGGAATTAGAGACGATTTTCAGCGCCAGTCTGATAGGCATTCTGCTTGTTCGCGACGGCCGCGTCGTCAATGTCAACCGGCGAATGGCCGATATTTTGGGCTATTCCATTCGGGAAATCCTTGACGGTGTGCCGCGCATGTTTTTTGTTGATCAGAAATCCTATATTTATTTTTTACGCACGTATGCGCGCAGGTTGGCGACAAGCGATCTTGATCAAATCGAATACATCTTAAAGAAAAAGGACGGTTCTCAGATTCCCTGTACCCTGTCCGGCAAGGCGATAACGCCCAGTGACCTTTCCCGGGGCGTGGTTTGGGTCGTCCAGGATATTTCCAGACAAAAAGCTGCCGAACAGGAGTTGCTGGAGGCCAGACAACACGCCGAGGCCGCTTCCACGGCTAAAAGTCAATTCCTTGCCAACATGAGTCACGAAATACGAACACCGATGAACGGGATAATCGGTTTATCCTATCTGCTGCTTCAGGAGAATAACAGCCCCCGGCAGGCCCAATACCTCAATCTTATACACCGCTCCGGCACCAGACTGCTTGCCCTGATCAATGATATGCTTGATTTCTCCAAGGTTGAATCAGGCCGGATGGAACTTGCAGAAAAAGAGTTTTCCTTACGCGATCTCATGGAAGAAGGTATGCAGCATCTTATGGTTCTTGCGCATGAAAAGGAGATTGATCTGGACTACCATATCAATGCGGATGTGCCGGATTTTTTGTTTGGGGACGGGGATAAACTTTCCCAGGTTTTATTAAATATTGTCGGTAATGCGATTAAATTCACTCATCAGGGACAGGTCACGGTTCGGATATCCCTTGCCGGTAAACCGGTACGGGGCAGGGTGCGGCTACTATTTGAGGTGCGGGATACCGGTATTGGAATAGCGCCTGATATGCAGGAAACGGTTTTTGAATCGTTTACCCAGGTTGATTCCAGCCTTTCCCGTCGCTACGGCGGTACCGGTCTCGGCCTTGCTATTTCCAGAAAAATTATCCGATTGATGGGCGGGGATATCCATCTGGAGAGTAAGAAGGAGGTGGGAACCGCTTTTTATTTTTCCCTGCCCTTTGCCTCGGCAGAGCGGCAGGTAAATAAAAAAAATATAAAAAATATAAAAAATATGGATATAACCGACAACGAAGATCCGGCTTTGCCCTGTTTTACGGAGAACCTGGTCCTGTTGGTGGATGATGAATTTATCAATATCACCCTTGCCGAAGCACTGCTGACCCGGCTTGGCCTTCGGGTACGCACGGCTGCCACCGGGAGAGAGGCTGTGGATGCATGGATTGTCGATAAAAAAAATATTGCCTGTATTCTGATGGATATTCAGATGCCGGAAATGGACGGCTTTGAAGCGGTGGCGCGCATTCGTGCCCGGGAGACCGGCGGCGACCATGTGCCGATAATTGCCATGACCGCGCATGCCCTTGCCGAGGATCGGGAAAAATGTCTGGCAGCGGGTATGGATGACTTTATATCCAAACCTCTGGAACCTGATCTCCTGTCCTCCTTGCTGCAGAGATATATTCCCGGGCAGCCGAAGAAAAAAGGCAACGGTAAGATGGGCGCCCCCACACTATGAAGCGCTTTTTTTTTCCGACAATAGCGCTGGCCTGTCTTGGCGGTGTTATTGCTTTTTTAATGACTCTCTCCCGGGGTCCTGAATTATTATACCTGGTACCTGAAGACAGCGCTGCCGTTATAACCTGGCATAATCCCGGTCGGGCCTGGCAGCGTTTTTCGGCAACAAAATTAGGCCGGAACATGCTGACTACGGGTCTGCATGCCTTGCTCGGAACACTGGCCGGCCGCGATATTCGCTCTTTCAGGTCGGCAAAAGGTGGCACCGATATCCGGCAGGTTATCGGTAGACGTCTTTTCCATGATATGTTTGCCGGACAAACTGTCTTTGCCGTTGTCCCCGGCGAAAAGTCAGGCGAGGATAGCGTTTCCCCTGTTCCCGGCAGGATGTTGTTTCTCTGTAAATGTAACGGCCGTCGCCTGGTCAAGAAAATCAGAAAGACGTTTGGCCGGACGGGGCAAGGCCGACCTTTACCCTCCCTCTCGTATCAGGGATATTCCATTTTCAGCTTTTATGTACGCGACTTTGGTCCTTTATATGTGACTTCATATCGAGATATTCTGATGGTTACCTCTGATACGGCAACCATGCACAGGAGTCTTGATCTTTTACTGGCAGGCATGGTGGGCAGGGCTGAGACAATACTGAAAAACCGGGAATTTGTCAGATTGCGCAGACAAGCCGGGAAACAAGTAGATTTTTTCTGTTATCTTAATCCGGCAGACCTTGGGCGGGCGATATCATCCGGGCAGGTGGATACGAAGAATCTCAAGAACAGACCGGGTCAATTTCTGGTTCACCTTGGAGGCCGGGGACTGCGC
>JALSNT010000314.1 GCA_026986885.1 Desulfobulbaceae bacterium | reverse complement strand
CAGACCATATACCATTAACACCGTGGACGAACACCTGGACATGCTCATGGTCTGTCACCATCTGGACCCGAAGATTGCCGAAGACGTGGCCTTTGCCGAGTCAAGAATCAGGCGGGAGACCATAGCTGCTGAAGACATCCTCCATGATCTTGGCGCTTTTTCCATGATCGCCTCCGACTCCCAGGCCATGGGCAGAGTGGGCGAGGTAATTATCCGCACCTGGCAGACCGCCCACAAGATGAAAACCCAGCGCGGCAGCCTGGCAGGTGACCCGGCCCGCCACGATAACCTGCGGGCAAAACGATATATTGCCAAGTATACCATCAACCCGGCCATTTCCCATGGTATCAGTCACGAGGTCGGCTCGGTGGAAGTGGGCAAACTGGCCGATCTTGTTCTCTGGAAACCGGCCATGTTCGGGGTCAAGCCCAGCCTGATAATCAAGGGCGGCATGATTGTTGCCGCACCCATGGGCGATGCCAATGCATCCATCCCCTCGCCGCAGCCGGTACATTACCGCCCCATGTTCGCGGCCTTTGGCGGGGCCAGGGCAGCGACATCACTGAGTTTTGTTTCCAGAGCCGCCCAGGAGGCCGGTATTGCCGAGACACTTGGGCTGGGTAAGACCACGGCCGCCGTAAAAAACTGCCGTACCCTCGGTAAAAAAGATATGGTCCTCAATGATTACCAGCCGGTTATCGAGGTGGATTCCCAGACCTACGAGGTACGGGCCGACGGCGAGCTGCTCACCTGCGAACCGGCAAAAACGCTGCCCATGGCCCAGCGCTATTTTCTGTTTTAGATTTTTTCCCGACAATGCTCTATTTTACTGAAAAAATTGAAGAAAAAAATACCAATTCACAGGCGGTGTATACCCTGACCCTGCCCTGGGAAAAACGGGTTAAAAGCCGGCAACGGGTCACCCTGGACAATGGCGAACAGGCCGGGCTTATGCTTGCCCGAGGCACGGTTTTGCGTGGCGGCGATATGCTGCGCACAGAGGACGGCGTTGCGGCGGAAGTCAAAGCACAACCAGAAACACTCTCACTTGTCCGCTGCGCCGATCCCCTGCAACTGGCCCGGCTCTGCTATCATCTCGGCAACCGTCATGTGGCGCTGGAAATCCGTGAAGCACAGGTCTGTTATCCCCATGATCATGTCCTTGACCGGATGATCACCTCTCTTGGCTACAAAGTAATTGTAACGAACAAAACATTTGAGCCGGAAACCGGCGCTTACCATAGTACGCACGGACACCACCATGACTGAGCCGACCAGTCTCATCCGCCTGCTGCACCTGTGCAGTCCCTCCCTGCCCACCGGCGCCTACAGCTACTCCCAGGGGCTTGAATGGGCGGTGGAGGCAGGATGGGTTTCTGATTCTGCCGGGCTTGGTGACTGGCTCACCTTTCTGGCAGACCAGTCCATGCGCTATGTGGATATCCCCTTGCTTACCCGGATGTATACGGCAATAGAAAACGATCAGCCGGATATGCTGCAAAAATGGGTCGACCAGCTCCTTGCCTGGCGGGAAACCTCCGAGCTGCGGGACGAGGAACAAACCCGAGGCAGGGCTTTGGCCACTCTCCTCGACCGGCTTGAACAGGAGCAGGTGGAACCGTTTCGCCACCAGCTCAACACCAGTCAGCTGGCAGGTTTTGCCTTTGCCATGGTTGCCTGGAATATTGACCTCCAGGACGGCGCAACGGGATACGCCTGGAGCTGGCTGGAAAACCAGGCGCTCACGGCCATGAAGATTATCCCTCTTGGCCAGAGTGACGGCCAGCAGCTCCTTGTTGAGCTGGCCCCGGTTATTGCCGAAAATGTCCGGCAGGGATTACAGCTTGCTGATGAGGAAATTGGTGGTTCCGCTCCGGCATTTGGACTGGCCTGCTCATTGCATGAGACCCAGTACACCCGGTTATACCGTTCCTGAGGCAGGATGGTAGTCACCACCCGGCATGACAACCCGTGTACAGAAAACTTCATTCAAAATTCAAAAGCAAATGACAACTCGAAAAACTCTTCGCCTGGGTATCGGCGGCCCGGTCGGCTCAGGGAAAACAGCGCTTATCCAGGCGCTCTGCCTGCACATGCGTGATGATTTTCAAATTGCCGTAGTGACCAATGATATCTATACCAGAGAAGATGCCGAGTTCCTCACCCGCAGCCATGCCCTGGAAGCCGAGCGCATCATGGGGGTGGAAACAGGAGGCTGTCCGCACACCGCCATCCGGGAAGACGCCTCCATGAACCTGGCCGCTGTTGACGAATTACTTGAGCGGTTCCCTGATCTTGAGCTTATCATCATTGAAAGCGGCGGCGATAACCTGAGCGCAACATTCAGCCCGGAACTGGCGGACCTTGCCATCTATGTCATCGATGTGGCTGCCGGCGATAAAATCCCCCGCAAGGGCGGCCCCGGCATCACCCGCTCGGACCTGCTGGTCATCAACAAGATCGACCTGGCCCCCATGGTCGGGGCGTCCCTTGACATTATGGAACAGGACACCAAAAAGATGCGGGGCAAAAAGCCCTTTGTCTTTGCCAACATGAAGACCGGAGAAGGAGTGGAGCAAATATTTGCTTTTATCTGCGAGGAGGGTATGCTGGTAACTGGTTGATGCAGACGGACAACCATTCTCTTTTCCCACAGGATCCGTTCACGTGAAGAAAAAACTTGTCCTCATTGGTGGCGGCCATGCCCACATGATGCTGCTGGCCCATATTGAAGATTTTACTGCCGCTGGCATAGAGGTCACGGTGATCCAGCCATCTCCCTGTCATTATTACTCCGGCATGGGCGCCGGTATGCTGGGCGGCACGTATACTGCCGATGAGATCCGCTTCCAGACGAAAAAGGTGGTGGAAAAACAGGGCGGCA
>JALSNT010000313.1 GCA_026986885.1 Desulfobulbaceae bacterium | reverse complement strand
TTTCCTGGAGCTGGCGGTTGATGAATACATCGTGTTCCCGGCTGACATCAGAGACCGTGACTCCCTGGCCGACAAAAAAATCACCAAAGTTGACCGCCGGGATCTGGGAGAGTTCCGCCCGCTGCCGCGAATACCCTGTGGTATTGACGTTGGCAATATTATTACCGACGATCTCAATGGATTTCTGGTTGGTCATCAGGCTGGTTTTGCCTGCATTCAGCGCTGTGAGAAGTCCGCTCATAAGTCTATTCCGGTGTAGTGTTTTTTCGCATTATTCCGGTCATGTTCAGCCGGCAGGAACGGAAAGCAAATGCAGATGTAACCTGCACATGAATCATATCGGAAAAAAGGGGGAAATAATTTAGGAAAAAAGAATGGTTGGCAAAATGACTTACGACGAAAAACAGCTCAGGTGGAGTGGAAGAGAGGGGGGGAGGATGGTTGAAGCGGATGAATAATCCGTTTGCTGCAGTAGCTCAGATTCTGCCGGAGAGCAGGCGGCCGCCTGTGCAGTTACTGGTAGCGGCACCATATCTGCCGTATGTTGCCGGCGTTGTTTTTTTACCAAAAAATTCCATGGTATCCTGGATCCAGTTCAGGGTAGCCTTGAATAGATAGGCATTGCGCAGGTTTTCCTGCTGGATCTCTTCGGCCAGGTAACGGTCATCGGGATGCAGATTGTCTATTGTACCGATAATCTGAAGCAATGATTCTTTCTGCTCTCTGTCTTTTGCCATGGCAGCCAGATCAAGTTCTTTGGCATGCTCACGTTCAGACAGGATGGTTGCATGTAATTGCCGCAGGAGTTCCTGCGCCGATTCCCGGGTCATGATTATCCTTCCTCAACCAGAAACTTGAGCAGACTGGAGGCCACCTTGTTCAGGTCCGGCTCATAGGAACCGTTGGCCACCTGTTCTTTCAGTTCCTGCACCCTGGCGGCACGCTCGGTATTCCCGGTTGCCGAGGCAGCCTGGGTATTGTTTGCTCCCTGCAGTGTCGAGGAAAAAGAAGCCTCGCCCGTAGTTTCACTCTTGCCGGATTTTTGTGCGCCTCCGGGACGGTTTATTTTGTTACTGCCCCCGATCGGGCCAAATCCACGTACTCCAAAAAATTCAACTGTCATAACGACCACCCTGATTATAAAAAGATTATGTTGTTGTCTTCCGGGACTCCGCGACCCAGTTATCAAGTTTTTCCATGACCGCATCATAGGTATCATAGGAAATATCCGGAAGCTTGCCGGCAAAGGCTTTCAGCGCCTCCTGGAATCCCTTGTCAATACCCTCTTTGATGGCATCAATACGGTCAGGATCACCACCGGCAACAGAGATGGCAGACTGAAAAATTCTCTCCGAAGTTTTGTCAACTCCAAAGTAACCATCTTCATCGGTCAGCTCCCCTGCCTTTTCCGGGGTAATCGTGGAGATATCGACTTCCCTGTCACCGAGGTCAACCTTGAGGCTGATTCCCTGTTCTTTCAACATATTGGCGACGATTCCCCGCAGCATGTCGTAGCGGGTATCCCCATCCGTATTCAACGTTTTTGAGGCGGAATAGATGGGAACTGGGTTGTTGTCGGCAGACAGGGTAATCCGGTCCTGCAATATATTTCCGGTGCCGTTTTCAGGGGAAGAAGGAGAAAAATTATTTTTCCCCTGAAAAATCTGCTGCCTCGGCAGCATGGTATCGGTGTATAAATTTTTGCTGACAGAATTGAGCATTTCCGGCCTCCCTGCTGGATTTACGAAGCATCCGTGCTTCACGATCACCGAAAAATCTTCTTCCGGTTACCATGAATATCGGCAGGGAGGGGCAAAAGGTTTACCCTTTTTTTGATTTTTTTTGATTTTTATTTTTTTTTGGGAAGGGGAAGGTGTTTTTCCATTTGCCGGTACATCTGGTCGGCAAGACCCATACTCTGTTTTTGGGAAATTTCGGTGGCTATTTCCTGGTCAAACATATCCTGATAGATTGCGTGGGCGTTGTCCTTTTTAAACAGCCCGCCATCGGGAAGGGTTTTGCGCATTGATTTAAACATGGACTGAATAAAAATGGCTTCAAATTCCTGACAGGAACGCTTGAGGGAGGCCCTGTCCCTGGATAGTGATTTGTTTTCAGCAGGGGATTGCCGGACAGGGGATACAAGGGTAAGGGTGGCAAGAGGATTCATAAAAACAGTCCGTTGGCTGAATTTCCGGTTCAATTTACGGGTTATATAACACGCAGTTCCGCATGCAGGGCACCGGCGGCCTTGATTGCCTGAAAAATGGCGATCAGGTCCCTCGGGGTTGCGCCGATGGCATTTAATGCCTTGGCAATTTCTCCGATACTGACGCCCATATTGAGGACGACCAGATTGCCCTCGTCTTCGGTGACGTCAATGGTGGTTTTGGGAGCGGCAACGGTTTGCCCGGCGGCCAGGGGATTGGGCTGGGACACGTCCACCCCTTCGGAGACAACAAGGTTCAGGTTGCCGTGCGAGATGGCAACCGTGGAAATACGCACATCCTGGCCCATAACAATAGTACCTGTCCGTTCATTGACGACGATACGGGCCGGTGAATCGGCTTCAACGTCAATGTTTTCCAGATCGGCGACAAAGCCTACCACATCATCTTTATAGGCAAGGGGCATTAAAACCTTGACAGTGCCGCTGTCGGGTGAATGGGCGGTATTGGGGCCGAATCGTTTGTTGATGGCCTCGGTCATCCGGGCGGCGGTGGTAAAGTCAGGGTCTTTTAATTCATAGAGCAGGTCCCCGGTGGGCGGCAGCTGCCAGCCCACGGCCCGTTCGACAATGGCGCCGTTGGCGATCCTGCCTGCGGTGGGAAAATTTTTCTGTACTTTAGCTGCCTTACCGCCAAAGGCAATGGAACCGACTGCCAGC
>JALSNT010000312.1 GCA_026986885.1 Desulfobulbaceae bacterium | reverse complement strand
ATGAATTTTTTTGTCCTGACTGCAATACGATTTTCAATTTTTTCTCTAATAAAATAAATACGGAAAAACGACCTGATTGTCCAAAGTGCGCCCGCAAAGGCCTGGAGAAAAAAATATCTTCCTTTGCGGTTATCGGTAAGGCCAAAGAAGAAAGTGATGATCCTTTTGCAGGGATTGATGAATCAAAGATGGAGCGTGCCTTTGAGGGTTTGATGCGGGAAGCAGAACATGTTAATGAGGATGATCCCCGTCAAATGGCGCAGTTAATGCGTAAATTTACCGATCAGACCGGAATCAGTCTCGGGGAACCCATGCAGGAGGCCATTGCCCGCATGGAGGCCGGTGAGGATCCTGATCAGATAGAAAGGGAAATGGGAGATTTGCTTGATGGGGATGATGCCTGTTCCCTCGAAGCTATGAAAAAAAAGGTACGGAAAAAATACCGATCACCCATTCATGATGAAACCCTGTATGAGCTGTGAGAAGGGGCAAAGGTGAAACGTTCAAGCGTTCAAGCGTTGAATATCGAACCGCAGAAGTCAAAAAAACTTCGACATTCGAAATTCGTCATTCGTTATTCTGCGGTTCGTTTTACCTGTATCCTTTGTCCTCTGCCTACCCTCCTCCGATGACCGGAAAAATCGCTAACTGGTCACCCTGGACCGGTTTGTGATCCAGGGTGCAGTGACGGGAGTTGATCATGGTTACGCCTACTTCTTCAGGATCGATGCTCTGGGCCATGATGATTTCTCTTACCGTGGAACCTTGTAAAAAATTTTGATCCTGCTGTTTGAAACGATTTTCCCGAAAAAAGGCAAACAGCTTGACCGTAATTGTTATTTCCTTTGCTTCTTCCACCTTCAACCTGACTCCTGCAATTGTCCGGCATTCGAACGTCGATACAGGCAAATCTGCTGCGTCATCTTCACCATTTTCCTGCTCGACGTACCGCAAGTACGCCTGTACAGAAAATGCCTTGCTTCCTTGCATCTGTACCTGTCTCCACGTTCTCGGTGCACGAACAACAGCAGGAGTCAGGTTTTTTAAAAATTCCAGAATTTATCCAGTTCTTCATCAGGAATATCCCAGACAACGTTATGGGGGGCAACTGGCTCCTCATAGAAAAATTCCGGTAACCGGTCATCTTTATTGGTAAAACCTGCCGCCTCGTTAAAGGCACGTTCGGTTTTCAGGATGGATATGCCCAGATTGGTCACGTCATCAGCCGTCAGGTCGGCGCCGAAACGGGCATTGATCATATCGACCAGGGCCGGCAGGCAATTTTCATCATCCAGAGCGGCAAAGGCAATAAAGAGACACATGCCGGTGGAATCGATGGCAGCGGTGGCAATCTGCAGGTTCCTTGACAACTCCACCTGGCCCTCATGGCTCAAGGGATCAAGCGAGCCGCCGACCCCCAGGATATTTGTGGCAATGGTATAGCCCATGGTGTGGTCCGCGCCCTGGGTGGAGGTGGCATAGGTGATGCCGATTCCTTTAATCGCGCGGGGATCGTAGGCAGGAATGGCCTGGTTTTTGACCACCGGCACCCTGGTTACACCAAAAGCACGGCCGACCGAGCCGGCGCCGCAACCGATGATGCGGCCCAGGGGTGTTCCTTTGGCAACGTCTTCGCGCAGAATTTTACAAATGGTTGCCCCGTCACCAAAATCGAGCAGGCCGCCTTCCATGGCCACGCCCATGGCCACCGATGTTTCAATGGAATCAATACCGATATCGTCCATCAGATGGTCGGCCTCGGCAATAAAGTCAAGATTATCTACACAGCAGTCGGCGCCCATGGCCCAGATTGATTCATATTCAAACCCGGATGTCTTGTACTTTTTGTCTTTGTCGTTGTAAATCTGCGAGCATTGAATCACACATCCCTTGTGGCAGTTATGCTTTGGTTTTCCCTCTCGTTCGACAATGATGTCGTGCATGGTCTCCCCGGAAATTTCCTCGTGACCGTCAAACTGGCCGCAAGTAAAGTTGCGGGTGGGCAGCGCTCCTGCCTCATTGATGATATTGACCAGCACGTTGGTACCATAAGTGCCGAGCGCCTGGGAAATAGGATTGTCGACCAGGGCCTTGGTAAAGGTGCGGTTAGCGGTCTTAAATTTTTCCGGATCGGCAATTTCAACCTTTGTATCGGTAGGTTCAATGATGATGCATTTTACTCTTTTTGATCCCATCACCGCGCCCAGGCCACCCCGACCGCAAGAGCGCAGATGGGAATCGGGATCCTTGATGGAAATGTTGGCCGCCGTCAGTTTCATTTCACCGGCCGGGCCGATGGTTATGATGCCGTGTTTTTCGCCGGTACGCTTCTCGATGACATTTACAACGTCAAAATTTCCCTTACCGATCAGTTCTTTTTCTTCGCTAATGGTTATTTCGTTTTCAGAAACCGTTAAGGTGTACCATGTATCCGTGGCAGGCTGTCCTTCAATAATAATTGCTTTACAGCCGAGTCTGGCCAGCATCTGTGCCGCGGAGCCACCGGCATTGGCCTCCTTGATAGTACCGGTAAGCGGGCTTTTTGCACCTATGGAAAGGCGCCCGGAATTGGCGGCAACAGTTCCGGAAAGCAGGCCGGGCGCAATGACAAGCTTATTTTTGCCGCCAAGAGGATGACAGGTCGGCACGACTTCCTCGGCGATAATAGTCGATGTCAGACCGCGACCACCCAGCCCCATCCAGTTATCCGGAACCGGTTCGTTGCTTGTTACCAGGGTTGCCATATTAACGCGGTAAATTTTTTCAGCCATGGATTGTATCCTCCTGATATCTAAATGATTGTGTTGCTGGGTGATGAACGTTTAAGCGTTCAAGCGTTGAAACGTTGAAACGTTCAAACGTTCAAGCGTTTAAGCGTTGAATATCGAACCGCATAAGTAAA
>JALSNT010000311.1 GCA_026986885.1 Desulfobulbaceae bacterium | reverse complement strand
GTTGAAGGTCCATGTAATAACCTTGCGGCACCACACTGTCTTAATGTTGATGAGGTATGATAACGTTGCCGGCCCCAGGTCTTTTCGTAAAATAATCAGCAGCCGCTAACGGCTGTTTCATGGTTACGTTCCGACCGCTGTTGCTTTACTGCGCCGGTCGGAACGCTCCACACTTCTTATCAAGACCAAAATCTTTGCCTGCCGGAATGGTAAAATATTCCTCGAGAATGTTTCCTCGACCGGCTCGTTCCTTTTCTCGCCATTTCCTACCGATTTTCATTTTTTTCTCTTTTTTCCTCCATCTGTACCCTATCTGTACCCTGGCAGTTGGTACCATCATAAAAAATGAGCAACCAGTTATCCGATATCCAGGCGCTGATTGAACTGGTTGGATAAAGCTCTTTAATTTTCCACAGAGGTGGCCGGGCAATGTTTGTCGCGCTGTATTGACCAAGAGCATGTTATCAGTTGAAACTAAATTTTTCTGATTACCACTGCAACTCAGCCAAGCCGAAATTAGGGATACCATCGCTCTTTCCGGCGAAATAAGCGCCATGAATTCAGTCATAAATAAAGCAACAGGCAATCTGTTGTTTCGGCTTTAGCGATGTTATCCCTATTTGCTGAACAATGATGGTAATCAAATAAATTTTTGAAAAAGGGAATTCAAAAATATGGAGGGTATCATGAAAAAGACAGCATCTGTTTGCGTATGCTTTTTTGCTGTTACGGTTATGTTTTGCCTGCAGGCTATCGGCGCAGATAAACAGCAATTTTGTCGCAGTTATGCCGACACTGCCGTCAAGCAGTACAATATTGCCAAACAGCATAATCTGCCTGGGATTGTTCCCCCAGCCTGGAGCAATGACCGCAACGGCCATTACAACTGGTGCCTGGTGGTGCCGGAAAATTTCGCCACCAATGAAAATGCCAAACGGCAGGCCTATCTTGACAAACATATAACAAAGGCGCGGCCACAGCACCAGAGTGGGAATACCGTTGCGGTTACGGGAACCGCGGCCATCTTGCAGGATATGTTACCGGCATTACCGGCTGTGACCGGCACATCAATTTCGACCGGCGGCGATACTTCCTATCTTGGATGTTTTCGGGATGAAAAAAATCGTGATCTAACCGGGTATTCATTTCATTCACCACGAATGACAAAAAAATTGTGTATGGATACCTGCAGAACCAGGGGATTTTCCTATGCCGGTCTGCAATACGGTCAATACTGTTTCTGCGGCAACACCTATGGCCGTCTCGGCAAAGCGGGTAACTGCAACATGCCTTGCGCCGGAAACCATAAGGAAACCTGTGGCGGAGGTTGGGCAAACAGTATGTACAGGGTAAAGCCTGGAGGAAGCAATAATGCAATTATCGCCGCCGCCCCAAACCCGGCAAATTCAACGATGAAACCAGGTTATACAGGTTCGGTTGCCAGCCTGATGAAAAAATTGCAGGCGCGCAAAGCGGTTGATTTTACCCTGGCCCAGCAGCTTCTTACCAAGAGAGCGTCCTCGCAGAATAAACAGGAACTCTCTCCCTATGAAAGTCCCATGTTCGATATCAAGGTTGAGAAAGATGTTTCGCAGGCGGCAGCAATCGGCAAGGGGTATGATTCTCTGTCCGGCTATCCAAAATTTCCGGCACTGGCCGAGATTCCGGATTCGAAAATCAGGCAGTTATGGGCCTTCAACGCTCATTCCACAAGTGATTATGTAAAAAACAGTGAAGAATATTATAAATCCCTGGGGCTTTCGGTCGATGTTTCCGGCAGTTACATGGGATTTTCCGCAAGCTCAAGTACAAAGTATGAAGAAAATCAGAAAAGTAACAAGTTTATGGAAACATTTGCCGCCTCTTCATCCATCGAGACCCAACTGCGATTTCCGACCCTGACCGATTTGCAACTCAATGATACCGCCAGGTCTGTATTACAAAATCAGGGAGTTGAGGCATTTTATCAACAATACGGAGATTCTTTTATCTATGCCATCCAGTATGGCGCCGGGTTCAGGGGAACTATTTCCTATGATTTGTTCAAAAAAGAAGAGCAGTACAAATTTTCCACAACGGCAACCGCTGGTGGTTGGGGTATAGAGGCAAAGGTTGGATACGAGAGAACCAGCAGGAAAAAGATGGAGAGCGTGAACCAGAAATGTGTTCTGGATAATTACGGAGTTCCGGTGAACACGCCGCAGAATGTCAAAGAGCTGCGAAATATGGCAAGACAATTTCAACAACTTGCCTATGGTTATCAGCAAGGGTCAACAAACCCAAAGGTCAATGGCGGAGTGGTTGGCTATACACTGATTAAATACAGTAATCTTCCGGAATTTATCCAGATAGCAGGCGCTGACAAACTGAACCTGAATCCGGCCAAAAAGCTTCTTGCCCGGTTGACCTATTACAAACGAAAAATACAGAGAATGAGGAATAACCTGCAGTATGTTGTTGACAACCAGGAAAAATTTTCTGCCCATGACAGGGACGCGGCCCGCAAACTGTTAACTGGAACGGTTGTCCCAACACTCAGGTCCATTAATAGCGATATAGGCCAACTGCAGCGCAATCCCTTCAGCCAGGATATCTGGTTCAGCTTGAGCCGGCATATCAATAACTATAAAAGAGTTTCAGTAACGGCCCCCAGTTATGAATATGTCAAGGTGATTGTTGATTTTCCCTATGAATTTACACATAAAACCCCCAACCAGACCATGTGGAATGATCAGACCGGCCCCCTGTACAACTGGCCGCGCATCAGCGGCGATGACCAGGTGGATTCGTCCGGTCATATCGATGTCAATATCAATTCAGCCCTGGAAATCACTCCGGACAAAGAGAGGATCTACCTGCATCAAAAGCTCCTGATCCATGAAAACAAGCCGGACCATACCAGGAT
>JALSNT010000310.1 GCA_026986885.1 Desulfobulbaceae bacterium | reverse complement strand
CTGAAATAATATCCCTGAATCTCGTCGCAGTTCTGTTGCTGTAAAATGGCCAGTTGATCCTGATCCTCCACCCCTTCGGCAATAACGCCGAGTTCCAGTCCGTGGGCCATGGTAATAATGGCCAGAGTAATAGCTGCATCACTGGGATTACTGCATATATCACGAACAAAGCTCTGGTCGATTTTCAACTGATCAACCGGAAAATGTTTCAAATAACTCAGTGACGAATAGCCGGTACCGAAATCATCTATGGATACCCTGATGCCGAGCTGTTTTAATTCCTTGAGCAACTCGGTCGACTGGGCGAGATCATCCATAATCAAACTCTCGGTAATTTCCAGTTCAAGACAGGAAGGCATGATGCCCGTTTCCTGAAGGGCATTGCGGACGATCTCAAATATATTGCCATATAAAAACTGCTTAGACGACAAATTTACCGCTACCCGCATCGGATCCAGACCCACATCCTGCCAGCTGCGTATCTGACGGCAAACCGTTTGTAATACCCATTCACCAATGGGCAGAATCAAACCGCAATCCTCGGCAACCGGAATAAACTGCGAGGGAGAAATCAGGCCATGCTCACTGTTTTTCCAGCGCAGCAGAGATTCCGCGCCGACAAGCCTTCCAGTTTGGGCACGCACCTGCGGCTGATAATAAACTTCTAAATCTCCATGATCAAGGGCCTCTCGCAACCGTTGTTCAATATCCAGTTGTTCCCGGATACGATCATTCATTTTCCGGGAAAAGAAACGAAATAAATTGCGGCCGCATTCTTTTGCCCGGTACAGCGCCGTATCCGCATTTTTCAACAACTCATCCACATCGTTGCCGTCGCCGGGATACATGCAGATACCGATGGTGCTGGAGATATAGACGTCCTGGCCCTGCATGGCAAACGGAGGTTCCAGTACCTTGAGAAGATCACCGGCAAAACTGGTTGCAGCATCGGTCCCCTCAATATCGTGAAGAACAAGAACATATTTATCCGAACCGAGATGGGCAAGGAGGTCGCCTTCATTACAACAGTCCTGCAAACGCCTGCCCACTCTTTTTAACAGCTGATCGGCACCGTAATGGCCGATCTGATCATTGACCTTTTTAAACCGGTCCAGATCTATAAAAAATATGGCGAAAAACCGTCTCTGTTCCTTCGCCTTTTTAATAATTTGACCTACATGTTCATAGAGCAGACTGCGGTTGGGCAAGCCGGTCAACATATCATGGGTCGCCTGGTAGGCCATTTGCCGCATCATCTTGTGCGTCTTTGTTACATCGGTGATGCCGAGAACCACCCCGCGCGCCTTTCCTGAAGCACTATGCAGCAGGCCGGCGGAAATACGGATAACATATTTTTTATTGTGACGATTGGTTAAAAAACCATTCTCCGATATGGACACGGAACGTTTTTGTATAAGACCAAGCTCAACGGCCTCGGCAAGATTATGACGCCGGTCCTCACTGGTTGCCGGGAAAATCTCCTGCAGGCGGCGACCGCCAGCCTCGGCAAGCGGATAACCGGTCAGGGATTCGGCAACGGGATTCATGTATTCCACCCTGCCCGAGATGTCGGTTGCGATCACTCCGTCACCAATGGAATTAAGTATTACCTGGGCCCGTTCCTTTTCTTTAAACAACTGGACAATGGTCTCTTCAAGTCGGCGCCATATCCACAGCGGATAACTGAGCGCCAGAACGACCAGGGCCGCGGTGGGGGGAAACCAGAGATGGCATATGTGCAGGAGAAAAAGGCCGGCGGCCGGAGTCAGAAAAAGAAACAAAGCGACGACAAAAAGGCTCTGTCTCGGCGTCAGCACGGAATACAGCATCATGGATAGAAGAGCCAGGACGGCAACAATGACCAGACGCCATTTCATGGCTAAAGGAACGATCAGGGTATTGTGCAGCAGACCACTGAGCAGGTTGGCATTGTATTCAATTCCGGCCATGGGAATTGATTTTCCGGACACCGGCGTCGGCAGGCTGTCACCCAGGCCAAGGGCGGTAACTCCCACCAGAACAAGTTTCCCGGCCACCGCCTCTGCCGGAAAATCGGCCTGGAGAAAATCTGTAAAAGAAATAGAGGGAAAATGACCGGGTGGACCGGTAAATGACACATACACGGGTCCATCTCCATACCTTTGCCGGATTGTTTCCGCCGACGGCAGGGCCGGGACCATGCTCTTCGCCTTCCTCTTCATGTCCCTGCGGGCAGCCAGTTGCACCATTGCTAAAACAAGGGCGGGATACTGTTTCCCGGAAAACCCGGATTGCAGTAACGCCTGACGGACCACCCCGTCGGCGTCCAGCCGGGCATCAACATGACCAAGACCTGCGGCCGCGGCGGCGAGCGCCGGCAGGGGAAGGGTTAACTGCAGCGGCCCACCCCCTGCCACCTTTTCATGGAACACCGGTAAAATAACCCTGCCGCTGTCTGCCAGGGCCCGGGCCAGGGCTTGATCGTCTCCAGGGTCTTTGCTGTTGGCCTCGGAAAAGATAACATCATAGCCGACCGCCGCCGCTCCTCCCCGGGCGAGCTTATTGATTAAATCCGCATGGATCCTTCGAGGCCACGGCCAGCGCCCATACTCCCGCAGGCTGAGTTCATCAATGGCTATAATGAGAACCTCATCGGCGGGCTTCTGATAATAAACCGTGGAAAACAAATCGTACAGGGTCAAATCCCAGCGGGTAATACCGGCCGACAAAGTGAGGGCAATCCCTAACACCACCAGCAGCAGCGTCAGCAGAAAGCGTTCTCGTCCATGACTTGAATATACTGTATTCATGAAAAAAATTTAAAGACCCGACGGATTCCCTGCGATAAATAACCGCGAAGGGATGTTTTATGTAAAAGAAAAAGCGAATAGACCCTAAATTGAGCGATTCACCCCACCTGCAACATTTT
>JALSNT010000309.1 GCA_026986885.1 Desulfobulbaceae bacterium | reverse complement strand
AGACCAGCCATTTGGCGTGCAGGGTTGTTTCCATCTCCCGCTGCCATTGATCTTTGTTAATCGGCAGGCTGTATGGCCCATGTACCACCGGCATGCCTCCCCGTTCGATATTGTTGATCAGGATATCGAGCGTTCCGGTTTTCTCTTCTATCAAGCGGGCAACTTTGTTTACCTCTTCTTCTTTGCGCAGGTCTGCCTGGATACAATGGTGTTGCTGCCCGTTGCTGCAGAATTCTTCCTGCAGCGCCTTTACATCCTCGGGCCAGTCGTACCAGGGAAGAATGAGGCGAACATTCTCTCCGGCCAGTTTTTCGGCAATGGCCTTGCCTATTCCTCTGGCGGCCCCGAGCACCAGCGCCGTTTTACCTTTAATTTCCATGATTCAATTGTATGTTTGTGGTAGTATAATATCGTTCAATTCAGGAAAAGTTTTCAGTCGGCAGCAACTTGTCTGCTAAACGATTCGGCCTTGCTTTGTCCCTTGCCGTCTATCTTAGCGTGGTGGTCGTTTTTTTGCGAGTCCGTCATAAGAGAATCACAAAGAAAACAGGAAAGTCGTAAAAGATAAAAAATCAGCAGGAAAAAGTCCTGTAGCCGCAAGATTGTTTGTCCAGTCGGCGCCGGTAAATGTTTACAGAGAAAAAAGCAATGAACAAGTCGATAAAACACCTTTTGTCTTTATCCCTCATTATAGTGGTCGGCCTTCTCCCTGCCTGTAGTTTCCAGGCCCCGGTAGCCGCAACCTCAAGATCAACGCCCTGTATCAGTCATGGCTGGCCCCAGGATACGAGTGATCTTACAACGGATCCGGAAATGGTTTTTGGTTCACTTGCCAACGGCGTTCGTTATGTTATCAGGCAAAACCATGAGCCGAAAGGCAGAGTTGCCCTGTACCTCGATGTTCAGGCCGGATCCCTCAACGAAACCGAACAGCAGCGCGGTCTTGCCCATTATCTTGAGCATATGGTGTTTAATGGAACCAGCCATTTCCCTCCTGGTACCTTGATAAAATATTTTCAAAAGATCGGTATGAGTTTCGGCGCTGATACCAATGCCCATACCTCCTATGATGAGACCGTTTACAAGCTTCTGCTGCCGGCAACTGATGAAAAAACGCTGGGTGACGGCATGCTGGTACTCTCTGATTATGCCCGCAGGGCCCTGTTGCTTGAGCGGGAAGTGAAGCAGGAACGGGGGGTAATCCTGGCGGAAAAGCGAGCCCGGGATTCGGCTGAAGCAAGAATATCTAAAAGTCTGCTCAAACATGAATTTGCCGGTACCAGGGTAGTTGATCGGGATCCCATCGGCATTGAAAAGACCCTGCTGGCGGCAAACAGCAAACGGTTACGTTCCTTTTACGATGCCTGGTATCGACCGGAAAATATGATTGTGGTGCTGGTGGGTGATGTTACGCCGGACAAGGCTGAGCAGAGTATCAGAAAATATTTTTCAAAGCTGCAGGCCGCCGATGTGCGGCCTGTCTGTTATGATTTTGGTCGTATTCAGGAAAAGAGCAGAGACTATTTTTACCGGCATGAGCCTGATGTCGGCAGGACCGATATTACCATTGCCGCTACCTGGAATATCTCTCCCGGGGCTGATACAAGACAGCGGGAAAAAGTACTGCTGGAAAATTATGTGGCAGCGGCCATTATCAATAACAGATTACAGCATGTAATCACGGAAAAAAACAGTCCGCTTACAGGAGCCCAGGCCTATGCCGGTACCTTTGTCAAGCGACTGGGCTATTTTGTTCTTACCGGGCAAACCACTGCAGATAACTGGCGATCTTCATTTATCCGGCTGGAGAATATCCTCAGGCAGGCAACCACCTATGGCGTGACTGCAGGTGAACTTGATCGGGCCGCCAGGGAGTTGCGGGCGGAACTGGATAAGGCGGCCCGTACCGTGGGCAGCCGGGACAGCAGTGAATTGGCCGCGGAAATTATTCGAAAAATTAATAATAACGAAGTGGTGCTTTCTCCGGTTCAGGAAAAAAAGCTGTACACCGGCATGCTTGCCGGCATGACGGTGGCCGATATCAACAGGGCTCTGCACCGGATGGTCGATACCGGAAGGCGGATCATGGGAGTCACCGGCACGGTTGATTTAGATGCCGGTGATCTACCGCCGGAGGAGATATTACGTCGGGCCTGGACGCAAGCGGCCGCAATGCCGGTTGCTCACTGGAGCGGGGAAAAAACAGCAGTGTTTCCGTACCTTACTCCACCCGCTGATGGCGGTGCGGTGGCCCGGATTGTTGAGCATCCGGAAATAGGGATGACGACCACCATCTTAAAGAGCGGCCTGCGGATAAATATAAAGAAAACGGATTTTAAAAAGGGTGAAGTCCTGCTTGCCGTTCATTTCGGGAGCGGTCGACTTTCCGAACCGGCTGCCGGGCTTGACAAGCTTGCCGAGGCGGTTGTGCGTGAGAGTGGTCTTGGCCGCTTGAATAAAGAACAACTTGCAACCGCACTTGCCGGCCGAAACGGCAGGGTAAACTTTTCCATTGGTTCGGAGAGTTTTCTCTTTTCCGGCAAGGGCTTGAGCAGCGAGCTGGAACTGATGCTGCAATTGGTGTACACCTCTCTTGCCGATCCAGCCTTCCGTGTCGAGGCGTATCATCGCTCCATGGAACGGTTTCATCAGATGTATAAGGCCATGCAGGGATCGGTGGACGGGACGTACCGGCTTGTCGGAGACCGGTTTTTTGCCGGGGGGAATTTTCGTTATGGATACCCACGGGAAAAGGATTTTTTCAAACTCACCCTGCAGCAGGTGCGAAAATGGCTTGGTGATGCCTTTGCAAATGATCAGCTGGAAATTTCCATAGTCGGTGATGTTGAACCGCAACAGGCGGTTGCTCTGGTGCGTAAGTATTTCGGTACACGTAAGGGGCGGCCGTCGAAG
>JALSNT010000308.1 GCA_026986885.1 Desulfobulbaceae bacterium | reverse complement strand
CAGGACGATATAGGGATTCCCCTCGGCCGGTTCCGGACAGAAAGTGCATTTGTTCCAGTAACAGCCGGAAGAGGCGGCATAGGGCAGGATAAAGCCGGGCGCCAGGTAGGGCAGATCAACCAGGTCGCTGTAATCTGGCGCAGGGGCCGGGCCGGGCGCCGATATTCCGAGCAGGGCAAGCAGCGGTTGCTCCCCCGGCCCGGCGATCAGATGATCGATCAGACCGGCAAAGGATAATTTGTCGCCGTGATTGCGTTGCCAACTGGTTATCAGGCCGCCGCCGACCACGATCCGTATTTCCGGGAAATGTGTTTTTACAAAGCCGATCATGGCAAAGGTGGTCAGGGCCTGGCTGAGAAAGTTCAGGGAAAATCCGATCAGGCCTGGGCGTGCCTGCTTGATCAGTGTTTGCAGTCGCCCGGCAAAATAGGGGTAAAAGATATTGTCTGCGGGCGAGGCGGCGGCCTGCAGCAGGTCCTGGCTGTTAAGGGGTGAGAGATCCGGGTCCCGGTAGTTGGCAAGCTGCAGGTCAAGGCCGTGTTGCCTGCCGGCAAGGGCGACCACCCGGCCAAGGTCGGCAACGGCCCGCTGATAGCGGGGGAAAACAGTATAACCCTGTCTGCTGCGCAACCGGCGGCTATTGATGGTTATGTTTTTAACGGCGCGGCGGCTCCAGGTATCCTCTGTTTTTAATGGTGTTGTGAGGATAGAGTTCAGCCCTTCAATATTGGCATCAAGCAGGATACATTTTTTTCCGGCCCCGCGAACCGCTCCGGCAAGGCGGGCAAGCCCGGCCGGTGGTTCGCAGGGCTTGGCCGTCGGCGCAAAGATAAGCAGGCAGTCACAGGCCGGCGGCCGGGCATTGGTCATGGTGTGGACTACTCGTTGATATAGGAACAGCAGTAATCGGTTAATGTTTTGACTTTGAGTCCAAATTTAGACCGTGCTGGAACCGTGAATGCCCCTCCGGTCCGGACCTGCTGCCATTCCTGTTCACCCGGCAGCAGGATCTCCAGTTCACCGGCAAGGATTTCCATGATTTCCTTTTGTTCGGTGCCGAATTCATACTCTCCCGGCTGCATAATGCCCAGGGTCTTGCGGCTGCCGTCTGCAAATTTTATTGTCCGGCTGGTCACCATGCCGTCAAAGTAGCTGTTGGCCTTTTTGATAACGGTGACGCTGGTAAATTCACTCATCTTTTTTCCTCATTTTTTTTGCAGGTTTTTTTATAGTCTTTTTCATTGTGTTTACGCTATGGTGTCATTGCCGAAAAACACGATATACCCTTGCATAGAGCGGGAAAAATTGCAACTTGAATTGAGCAAATACAGACGCAGCGCAACATGACCACCGTCCAGCTTACCGAGGAACAACAGCAGATCGTCGACCATAAACAGGGCCATGCCAGGGTCAGTGCCGTGGCCGGTTCGGGCAAGACCACTGCCATGGTGGCCCGGGTGTGCCGTCTGCTGAAGCGCGGCTTGGCCCCGGAACTGATCCGGGTTTTCATGTTTAACCGCTCCGCCGCTGACGCCTTTACCGCCAAACTGGGCCGAGCTTTGGCAGGCAGCGGTATCAGGCCGCCGGAGGTGCAGACCTTTCATGCCCTTGGTCTGCGTCTTGTCCAGAGTTTTACCCGCCGGGGCGCCTTGCCTGCCTACAGGCTGCTGACCAGGGGCTATGAGCTGGAAAAATTTATCCGTGAGAGCATGAAAACCTATGCCGCCTCCCATGATGGTGATAATTCATGGTTTTCCCAGGATACCCTGGAATTATTCTCCACCTTTATTGATCTGATAAAGGCCGATATCCGTCCTGCCGGGGAGTTGTTTGCCGCTTTTAATATAGACGAGCGGTTTGCCTATTTTGTCGGCGCCTATGATAATTTTGAGCGACAGCGCAAAGGCGCCGGGGTCAGGTTTTTTAATGATCTGATCCGGGAACCTGTGAAGGCCATGACGCGCGACCGGCAGCTTGCCGCCTGGGTGGGAAACCGGATTGAGCATATTATTGTTGATGAGTACCAGGACATCAACGAGGTGCAGCAGCAGCTTCTCCGCTTCCTTGCCGGCAGCCGGGCCGAGGTGATGGTGGTCGGTGACGTGGACCAGTGTATTTACGAGTGGCGCGGTGCCCGGCCCGAATATATTGTTACCCGTTTTCAGGATGATTTTCCCGGCGCTGTCTCCTATACCCTGAGCTACACCTTCCGCTTTGGACACCGGCTGTCCCTGGCTGCCAATCATCTGATCAGCAACAACCGGCTTCGTGACCGCAAGCTCTGTCTGTCGCATCCGACCACGCCTGACACCAGGATACACCTGCATTTGGAAGAGGATTCCCGGCCGGTGGCAGCCATTATCTCCGACTGGCAGAGCCGGGGCCGTTCCCTGTCCGAGGCCGCTGTGCTGGTGCGGCTGTTTTCCGCCGCTGTTCCGGTGGAACTGGCCCTGCTGGAGGCAAATATTCCCTATCGGCTGGTAGGCCACGATTCGGTTTTTCAGTGCCGGGAAATTCGCGCCCTGCTTGGCTATCTTTCTCTCTGTGGGCAGGAATTGGGAAAAATGGAGGATCGGCAGGAGGCCGTTGCCATGGTGACGGCCATGTTGACCAACCCCAATCTCTGGTTAGGCGAGGAGAAAAACAGGCAGCTGGCCGGCATCATCGTTGATGATCCTTCCCGGGCGCCGCATGTCCTCAGAGAGCAGAGTACGCAGGCAAAGTCAAACTTTCTTGCCGGGCGGATGCAGGAGCTGGCCGCCACCTGGGAAAAACTGCTGCACCGGCCGCTGACCGCATCTGCCGGGCCTCTTTTGCAGCATATTATTGAGGACATCGAATTATTTGCCTTTTTTAAACGTTTTTCCTCGCAGACCGATGGTGACAACAAGATCCGTACCTGCCGTGCCTTTGT
>JALSNT010000307.1 GCA_026986885.1 Desulfobulbaceae bacterium | reverse complement strand
GGCATATTTTTTGGTTATCATGCCAAGCTGCCGTTTTTGCAGAGGGGAAAGATGGACAAACTTGAGGCCGTAACTGCCGGCGGCCCCAACGGTCTTTCTTCTTTTCGTTGACGGATCAAGGGCAAAAACTACCCTGGCAGCCAGGGAACGGAGGATGATCTGATTCTTATCGGAAATGAGATCAACAAGGACATATTTATCCGCCAAATCCTTTTTCCCGTCACCGACGGATAAACCGACACCGCCTTTACTGAGGTCGGTGACACTGTACAGGGTGCTTTGTTCACACCCCTGGACAACGAGGAAAATATCATGATTGATTGGATAGCGGGTATGATGTCGCAGTTCTGCGGGTCGCGTGCTTGATGACATGGGCGGTCCTCCGTTGTCAAAAGATCAGATGATTGCAGGAATGGGATAATCGGTTGTACTGTCCTCCAAAGGAAAAGATGAAATTGCGGGAGTAAATTATACCGGGAAAAATAACTTACCAAAAAATTACCTGCTCATAAGATACCCTGAACCGAAAAAAAAAGAAAGAATTAACTCTTTATTATTCTGTTTCTTTCCGTGTCGCCGGCGGGTGACTCCCTGGTAAATATTTTCCGGAAACAGCTACAGGTGCGCAAGTAAATGATGCGGTTGCAGTGAAGAGGAACTTCAAGCCTGCGCGGCATCAAAGTCCTCAATCAGGGCAATAAAGGTATCTTCCATGGTTGGCTGAGGCATGGCGGCGGTGGCTGCATTTTTTTTCAATTGCTGCGGATCACCGGCGGCCAGCACCCGGCCGCGAGCCATGATGACCAGGTTGTCGCAGTACTCCGCCTCCTCCATGAAATGGGTGGTGACCAGCACGGTTACCCCTGCCTCGGCCAGACCATTAATCCGGTGCCAGAATTCGCGCCGGGCCAGCGGATCAACCCCGGAGGTCGGTTCATCCAGAAAGAGAATTTCCGGCCTGTGCATCAATGCCGCCGCCATGGCCAGCCGCTGCTTATAGCCAAGGGGCAGCTCACCACTGACGTTGTCGCGCAGGAGTTGCAGCTCAAAGGCATCCAGGGCCCAGGTGATTCGTGCCTGCTGTTTTTTCCCAAACAGCCCATAGGCATTGGAGAAAAATTTAAGATTCTGGACAACCGTTAAACCCTCATACAGGGAAAATTTCTGCGCCATATAACCTATCCTGCCCCTGGCTTCGGCCCGGGCAACCCGCAGATCAAGACCCGCCACCTGCAGACTGCCGCCAGAGGCGGGCAGCAAACCGCAAAGCATGCGGAAGGTGGTTGACTTACCGGCACCGTTGGCCCCCAACAAACCAAAAATTTCACCCCGCCGGACGGTAAAGGAGAGGTTTTTGACCGCGTAAAAATCACCGAATTTGCGCTCAAGGCCATGGACGACAATAACTGCATCGTTCCTGTTGTCTGTTATCCCGGTTGCCGGGACCAGAGGCGCGGTTACCTTTTGCGTCTCTTTTTTCTCTGTATGCAGCAGATAGATAAAGGCATCTTCAAAACGAGGCGGAACCGCCGTCACCCGGACCTCTTCATCGGCTGAAGAAAACTCTTTGCCTAATGCTGCCACCGGTGCCGGCTCGCTGGTGACCACCCGCACATGCTCCCCAAGAATCAGGGCATCCACAACATTTTCCTTTGCCGCCAGCCGTTGTTGAAGGGATCGCCGATGGCCACCGGGAGAACGGACTTCAAAAGTATGGCCGCTGAGTTTTTTGCTGAATGCCTCCGGCGCATCCTGGCCAAGCCGTTTCCCCTCATGCAGCAAAACCACCTCGCCGCATCGTTCGGCCTCATCAAGATAGGCGGTGGACAGCAGCACCGTCATCCCCTCTGCCCGCACCTGATGATAGACGATATTCCACAACTCGCGCCGGGAGACAGGATCAACACCCACTGTCGGCTCATCGAGGAGCAGGAGCCGGGGCGGCCTGATCAGGGTGCAGGCCAGGCCCAGTTTCTGTTTCATGCCGCCCGAAAGCCGCCCGGCAAGACGACCGGTAAAAGGCGCCATGCCGGTCATCTCCATCAACTGCGCATAACGGGCGGGTCGGTCTTTTTCCACGACCCCCTGCAGGTCACTGTAGAGATCAAGATTTTCCTGAACGGTAAGATCTTCATAAAGGCCGAACCGTTGCGGCATATAGCCGATCATGCCCTGGACGCTCAAAGAATCATGGGTGGCATCGTGGCCGACAACGGAAATGGAACCGGCGGCAGGCACCAGCAGACCGGCAGCCAGACGCATGAGAGTGGTCTTGCCGGCGCCGTCGGCGCCGATTAAGCCGGTGACGATACCGGGCTTGATGGAAAAGGAGAGATCGTCCAGAGCAGTGACCCTGCGTTTACCAACCCGGAAATACATACTGATATGCCGGACAGCAAGCGGGGGGACAGGAGAGCCTGCATTCTTAAGGGTACTCAAAAAAACACCTTTATTTCTCCCGACAGACATCCTGCCGAAAGACCGGCCCTTCGGGTCTCTTTTGCGTAAGATCAATACCCACTGTGGCCGGCATGCCGAGACGCAGTTCATCCTCGGGATTACAGACAAAAACGCGGGCCTGATACACCAGCCGGGTACGCAGGGCCTCGGTTTCCACATTTTTGGGAGTAAACTCGGCGGTGGGGGAAATATAACCGATCCAGGCGCGATACTTCTTCCCCGGAAAAGAATCGGTGGTTACCTCGGCCCGCATGCCGGCAACTATTCTGCCCATATCGGTCTCCGGCACATAGACCCGAATCCACAGGGGGTCGGTCTTTGCCAGCGACAAAACAGGTGTTCCGGGGAAGGCCATATCGCCGGGTTCCATGATCCGGTCCCGGACGACCGCATCCTCCGGGGCATAAAGTTTGGTATCAGCCAGTTCTTTGGCCGCCCTCATGACAGTCGCTGCAGCCGACCG
>JALSNT010000306.1 GCA_026986885.1 Desulfobulbaceae bacterium | reverse complement strand
ACCTTGCGTTGATCCGTAAGGGATTGACGGAAGCGGTCAATGGGCGGCACGGGACAGGTAGGCGGGCACGCTTAAAGGATCTGGGTATCACCGTTGCCGGTAAAACGGGCACGGCCCAGGTCGTGCGCCTGAAACAGTATCGTCATCTCAAAGATAAGGATATTCCCTATAAATATCGAGATCATGCATGGTTTACCTGTTTTGCGCCGGCGGAAAATCCGGAAATTGCCGTTACCGTGCTTGTGGAGCATGGATTCCATGGTGGTTCCGGAGCGGCACCGGTGGCAAAGGCGGTGCTTGAGGCATATTTTAGAAAACGATTGGGGAAAACCGGAGACGTTCCGGTGCAGGTTATTCGTGATGATTCCACATCCGGCCGGTTACGGAAATCCAGATAAACCAGCATGGCTGGACCAGGTTTGGCCGACCGCAACAATGACCCCGCTATGCTGTTATGAAAATCCCTCACTCCTGGCCTGGGCAGGCCTGAATTCCAGGGAGATTGTTAG
Organism: Desulfobulbaceae bacterium; assembly: GCA_026986885.1. Next base: position 2,416 of record JALSNT010000306.1, on the reverse strand, counting down.
ATAAAAAGTTGGAGGACAGAGAACATGCTGCGTTTTGACAGGCGTCTTATCCATCATTTCGACTGGGTAATGCTGCTGATGCTTCTGCTGGTGTCGGCCATGGCCATGACTAATCTCTACAGCTCCACCTGGAACGGAAGCGATACCGTTTCCCCCATTTTTCTCAAACAGGGGTATCTTTTTGTCGCCGGCCTGGGCATGATTTTTGTCTTGATGGCGGTTGACTACGGTGAACTGGAAACCTTCGGCTATGTCTTGTATGTCGGCATCATCCTGCTGCTTTTGTATACAAACTTTTTTGTGCACACCACCATCAACGGTTCTCAACGGTGGATTAATCTTGGTTTTTTTCGGTTGCAGCCGTCGGAACCGGCCAAACTGGTGCTGGTGCTGGTGCTTGCCTCCTGGTATTCAAAAAAGGAAGTTGAAGGTGGTTATCGATTGCGGGATCTTGTCGTGCCCGTAATGCTAACGGCCGTGCCCTTTGTTTTGATTTACAAGCAGCCGGATCTTGGTACTGCCTTGATGCTGGGTATTTTATTTGTTTCCATGACCGTTTTTGTCAAGCTGCGCTGGTCGACCGTCGGTATTCTGGGTACCCTCGGCCTTGCCTGTGGTTTTATCGGCTGGAAATTTCTTCTTAAAGATTATCAGCGCAGGCGGATTGAAACATTTCTTAATCCGGAAGGCGATCCCATGAACCATGGGTACCAGATCATGCAGTCCAAAATTGCCGTTGGCTCCGGCCGTATCTTCGGCAAGGGATTCATGGAGGGTACCCAGGGGCATCTGCATTTTCTGCCGGAACGGCATACGGACTTTGCCTTTTCCGTCTGGGGAGAGGAATGGGGATTTGCCGGCACACTTTTTTTCTTGAGCTGTTATTTCTTCCTTCTTCTCTGGGGTATCAATATTGCCATGACGGCCCGTGATAAATTCGGCGTATTGTTAGCCTTTGGCCTGGTAATGCTGATCTTCTGGCAGGCGGTTATCAATCTGTTTATGATTATGGGCCTGTTACCGGTTGTCGGTATCCCCCTTCCCCTGTTTTCCTATGGGGGATCGTCCCTGTTGACAACATTGCTGGCCGTCGGCATTCTCATGAATATCAGAATGCGTCGTTTTCAAAATCAATCATAAACAAAACATTCGTTTGGTTGGGCGGGAGTAATTTTTCTCTCACCATCCGCATACGGTTTGGTGTATACTGTTGTTATCCTCTCCTTTTAAGGAGTGCGGCGCCATGATGATACTCTGTCCTGACCCGGATAAACCGGAAAATTCGCAATAAGAAACAGCAAATTCTAAACATTGTCAAATATCCATAGACCGAATGATCAAAATGGTTTCCCTGCCCTATACTGTAGATTGCCATTGCCCTTGTTTGTGTCATGGAAACATTGGCGGGCGGAATTTGTTTCGGATTTCGATATTTACATTTCGAGTATATTTTTCGCCACAAAAGACACGAAAAATCTTCAATGAAAATTCTGCACTCAAGTGATCCCGAATTAAAAGGAGTGTTTAATTTTTCCCTGGCCTTTGCCGGGGCGGTGAAGAATTATACCCTCTATCCTGAGGATCATGCGATTGCCAAAAAACATCTGCTCAATTTCAGCCGTCACCTGACTCGATTTCTTGCCGACTACGACTGCCTGCGCCTTGATGTTGAGAAGAACAGGCTATGGTACAACGGGGAGATAGTTTATCAGGGAACGGACGAAGAAGGTGATATCGCTTATCTTCTTGGCCGTGATGGTGTGCAGTATCTTGAATTTAAGAAGGGAATTGAACTGTGGGAAATCCAGTCTATTCTGAAGATAATTAATGAACATCGGATGCTGGATGAGGAAAACGATGGGGATATAGTCACTGCCCTTTGGGAACAGGATTATCCGCATATCGGGTATAAGGCTATAGATATTCTCTCCCTTGATGCCCCGGCGATCAATTTTTCCGGTTTCAAGGTGGCCCCTCCGCCGGCAGATACGGAACCTTCCGAGGTAGTTGAGGATACCGGGGTGATTGATGGTGCCGGCGTCGATGAACAGGCGGACTATGAGGTTTTTGAGGGCGATTTTGACGCAGTGGTCGAGGAAGAACCTTCATCCGTCACTTTGGCCATAACCGCCAGGGGAAATGATCTGTGGGTGCTGTCACCGCTGGAGCGTTATGAGCTGGAAAAGATGGTTGCTGCGGAAGAACAACTGGACACGACGGACAATGTTATCGATATCCTTTTGATCATATTGGTCCTTCAGAATGATCGGCAGGATTTTATCTCAACTATTGATTTTCTGCAGGATAGATTTCTGCATGCCTGTACAATCCGTCGCTTTGATGCGGATTTGAAAATACTCAATAACCTGCGTACAATACGTTGTTCCTTTGGTGACAAAAAAAAATGGGCCCTGCC
>JALSNT010000305.1 GCA_026986885.1 Desulfobulbaceae bacterium | reverse complement strand
TACGTACTTCTCCCGGAGAAGAAAAAACCATTCCTTCCCCGGCAACCCCATAGCGTTCTCTGGTCATATAATACAGGCCAAGGACAATATCCTGGCTGGGAATAATAATCGGTCCACCGTTGGCGGGTGAGAGAATATTATTGGTCGACATCATCAGGACCCGGGCCTCGACCTGTGCTTCCACCGACAACGGCACATGAACCGCCATTTGATCACCGTCAAAATCGGCATTAAAGGCGGCACATACCAATGGATGCAGCTGAATGGCCTTACCCTCGATGAGAACAACCTCAAAGGCCTGCATGCCAAGCCGGTGCAGGGTCGGCGCTCGGTTCAGAATAATCGGATATTCGCGAACAATATCATCCAGAACGTCCCAGACCTCTTTCATTCCCTTTTCAACCATCTTACGGGCGCTTTTGATGGTTGTAACATAACCAAGGCTTTCCAGACGATTATAGATAAAGGGTTTGAACAGCTCCAGTGCCATTTTTTTCGGCAGACCGCATTGATGCAGCCGTAGATGGGGCCCGACCACAATGACGGAACGACCGGAATAATCCACCCGCTTACCAAGAAGATTCTGGCGAAAGCGTCCCTGCTTACCCTTGAGCATATCAGACAGGGATTTCAATGGTCGTTTGTTTGGGCCGGTAATTGTCCGTCCCCGTCGACCATTGTCAAAAAGAACGTCCACTGCTTCCTGCAGCATTCGTTTTTCATTACGAATAATAATATCTGGGGCATCCAACTCGATGAGACGTTTAAGACGATTGTTCCGATTGATTACCCGCCGATACAGATCATTGAGATCGGAAGTTGCAAACCTGCCCCCTTCCAGGGGGACCAAAGGACGCAAATCCGGCGGCAGTACGGGAATCACCTCCAGGATCATCCACTCCGGACGGTTACCGGAGTTACGGAAGGCTTCAACAACGGTAAGACGTTTGCCGAATTTAGCCCGTTTGGAGACTGAACCCGTTTCCTTCATCTCACGGCGAAGGGTCTTGGACAGGGCAGGTAAATCAAGGGCCATCAACATTTCCCGAATGGCTTCAGCGCCGATACCTACCTTAAACTGCCCTGGAAATTTCTCAAGATGCTCCCTGTACTGTTCTTCATTGAGCAGGGTCCCCACAGGAAGGGATTCAACCTCGGAGGTGACGACGGCATATGATTCAAAATAGAGAATACGCTCTAACTGCTTGAGCGTCATATCTAAAATCGCCCCGATTTTTGACGGCAGACTTTTGAGAAACCAGATATGGGCAACCGGAGCCGCCAATTCAATATGGCCAAGCCGTTCGCGGCGTACTTTGGACTGAATGACTTCAACACCGCATTTCTCACAAACAACTCCACGGTGTTTCATTCTCTTATATTTACCGCAATTACACTCGTAATCTTTTACCGGTCCAAAAATCTTGGCACAGAACAAACCATCACGTTCCGGCTTGAATGTTCGATAATTTATGGTCTCCGGCTTTTTAACCTCGCCGTGGGACCATTCCCGAATTTTTTCCGGGGAGGCAAGAGAAATTTTAACCTTGTTAAACTGAACAGGTCCTTTAGGTTTTGCAAAGAAGTTAAACAGTTCTTCCACGAAATCACCCTATTAGAGTTGAACGTTTACAGTGAACCACTGAAAACCTTTATGTACGGCACAGAAAGAAAAACGGCACCTAACAAAGCAAGGCTCCCTTACTCTTCCAAAAGTTCCACATCAAGACACAGCCCTTTAAGCTCCTTGACAAGAACGTGGAAAGATTCGGGCAGCCCTGTCGTAAGAAAATTATTTCCTTTAACGATTTTCTCATACATTGTGGTTCTGCCCTCAACATCATCGGATTTTACGGTAAGAAATTCCTTAAGGGTATAGGCTGCACCATATGCCTCCATCGCCCAGACTTCCATCTCGCCGAGACGCTGGCCACCGAACTGAGCCTTGCCGCCAAGAGGCTGCTGGGTTACCAGAGAATACGGTCCGGTTGAACGAGCATGGATTTTATTATCGACCAGATGATGCAGTTTCAGTACATACATAACGCCGACAGTAACCTGATTATCAAATTTTTCCCCGGTCAACCCATCGTACAATGTCGACTGACCAACCTCGTCGACACCGGCTTCCACCAGCATAGCCCGTATCTCAGCCTCGGAGGCACCATCAAAAACCGGGGTAGCCACATGAATTCCACGGCAAATTTTTCTGCCCATATCAACCAGAGCATCATCATCAAGGCCATCGGTCAATTGTTTATATTCCTCTTCGGAATAAATGACCTGCAAACGTCTTTTAACCTCATCTAATTCATGTTTTCGACACAGCTCAGCTAATTGTTCGCCAAGTTTTTTTGCGGCAAAGCCAAGATGACATTCCAACACCTGCCCGACATTCATCCGCGAGGGAACACCCAATGGATTTAAAACAAGATCAACCGTCGTACCGTCTGCGAAATAGGGCATATCCTCTTCCGCTAATAAACGGGAAACGACACCTTTATTGCCATGGCGACCGGCCATCTTATCCCCAACCGCCAGTTTCCTTTTCGTGGCGACGTAAATTTTAACCATCTTTACCACGCCCGGCGGCAGGTCATCGCCTTTTTCCATTCGTTCGACAATTCCCTCGTATCGACTGCGAACAAGGGCTGCCTGTTTTTTGTACCGGCTGAAAACCGCATTGATTTCATCTTCATATTTATTCCGCTCTGAGAAATCCAGGGCATACAAATCCATGAAATCAACGTGTGCCAGAGCCTTCGCGGTAATTTTCTTGCCGAGTTTCAGGTGGACGGTTCCCTCCTTATCCTTGATATCACTCTTGGCAGTTCTGCCGACAATGAGAGCGGACAGTTCCTTGCGCACTCCCTTCTTAAGACTTTTCAGCTCATCATCCATGTCCCTGTTCAGCCGTTCGACTTCATG
>JALSNT010000304.1 GCA_026986885.1 Desulfobulbaceae bacterium | reverse complement strand
TTCGTAGAATAATGAAGACATAGGAGATGGAGTTTGCAAAAAAATTCTTTTGTATCGGTTGATTCAGAAAAAAAAAGTACCCCGGCAGGTATAAATTTCATAAAATGAAGGAAGAAAAGAAAAAAAGTGAAGGTGGAAAAAGAAAAAATACGGATGCATTTTGCCCGAGCTGCAGAAAGTTATGACAGGCAGGCCGTTGTTCAACTCCAGACAGCCGATCATTTACTTAAAATCATAGAAAAAAAATTACAAAATCCTCCTGATTCAATATTGGAGATAGGTTGCTTTACCGGCTACTTTACCAGGTGTATTATCAGGGCTTTTTCCCGGCTGAATGTGCTGCATATCAACGATCTTGTCACTGAGCTGCCGCCTGATACCGCTTCTCTTCGCCTGCCGGCAGAGGTAAAATTTTTAGCCGGTGATATAGAAAAAATACCATTGCCCCGTCGATATCAGCTTATCTGTTCTTCTTCAACATTTCACTGGCTCCATGATTTAACAACTTTTTTTAAGAAGATATATAATTATCTGCAGCCCGGGGGAATGCTGGCATTTTCTCTGTATGGACCGGATAATCTCCGGGAGATACGTGAATTGACCGGCAATGGCTTAGACTATCTTTCTCTTACCCGGGTGAAAGATCTGCTTGCAGAGACCATGAAAGTGGTATCTGCGCAGGAATCGATAGCATCCGTTTATTTTTACGACCCACTTGCTGTTCTTGAGCATTTACGGGCAACAGGCGTTAACTCCCTGGCAAAAACTGGTTGGAGCAGAAAAAAACAGAGAATATTTTACAGGGAATACCAAAAGAGATTCGGCAGCGACAAAGGGGTGACCTTAACCTATCATCCCATGTATTTTGTGGCCGTTAAACCGCATATTTAATATAAGATATGGCAACTCTGTATATCTGTGTTTTTACTTAGCCATTTAATTACCTGATTTTTACTTTTTACGAGTTCATCAAAAGTACGATACTTAAATTGATGGTTTTTTATTTCGCCTGAGTCTGCAGATTAGGACCTGCTGCAACAATGAAAAGGAGAATCACTAAGTTAGGTAAAAAGTAGCGAATAGCAGTTATGTACGCCGCAGGCGGAAATTAGACGGTCATCCGAGTTTTGCCTTCTATCTTCTGCGACGGATGAAAAGCATTGAAAAATCATCGGGCCATGGTCAACGGCAAGATGAAAGAATCGGTTTTTTTCACTCTTGCCTCCCAGAGAGGGCACCGGCGGCGAATACACTCTTTATTGGTCTGATATTGATTACAGTGCAGCGGCGCATTTGCCGAAAGAGAAACAGCAAAGTATTTTTCGGAGAGTTCAGCCGATCGCTTCAAGGCAATCCAGGTTTCGCGTTGACAGCAGCGTCCCCCCTTTATTTCAGCTATTTTTCCCAGAATATCTGCAGTAAAAGCCTGGGCCTGCTGTCTGGGATGTGGTGTGAGCGGTGTGGCATCAAGAAAAAGGGATGCGGCAATACCGGCGCCGATGGCTGCACCGCAGCTGCCCCAGAAACCGCAGGCGCCACCCGGTACCTTACTTCCCCTCGCAATACCGGCCAGGATATCTTCATCATTTACCTTACTACCGCAATTACGTAGAACAGCCAGGATAACACCGGGTATCATGGCATGATGCTCGGGGCCATGCATGGGAACCGAGGGATGACTTCTTATTGTGAGCAGGAGCTGCATTAGATCTTTTTCCCGGCTCTGAAGGCAGATATGACGAATAATCTCAATGGCTTCCTGTTGATGACAGCCGTCACAGATAAAATGGCCCTGTCTGCATTCACTGTTGCTCAGTTCTATTTTCCCGCAGAAATGACAAACCAGCTCCCCGGCCTCTTTGTGGTAAATCAGTTCTTGTCCGCAGACCATGCAACCACTGTTATGACGCCTGATGGGTACGGCCCGTTTTTTCTTTTCCCGGCTCTTTTTTTCAGGCGCAACGTCGCAACAGCACGGTTCCTGATTGATATTGGTCACAGCACCTTTATCATCTAATACAAAAACAGAATCGTTAAGGGCAATGGTTTCATGTTCAGGTATGGTGGCTGAATGCCCCCTTTGCAGAACAAAACCCGATTCGGTTACCAGAGATCGGTGCGGACCACGATAGACAACCCTGACCGAAGATTCTTCTTTATATGAGACAGCTTTTCGAGCCTCATAGGTGAGAGAATAAAAACTGTTATCCAAAACCTGCCTGTAGGGATAACGCTTGTGCAGGCGGATATTGATAAAACCGCAATCCTCAAGCATCTGAACAAGGTTGCCCTGCTGCATGGCCCCGCCTAAACATTCTCCCCGCAGGCGCCTGGAATGACCTATTGCCGGACTTACTGGAACATCGGTCACGATATCAGCCACCACCAGGCGGCCTCCTGGTTTCAGTACCCGCATGATTTCAAGATAGGTTTTACGTTTATCCGGGCTGAGATTGATAACACAGTTGGAGACAATCACATCGGCGCTTTCATCATCAACCGGGATATTTTCAAGAAATCCTTTGCGAAATTCTATGTTATCGTAACCGAGTTCATTGATGACCTTTTTCCGGGATTCATTTGCCAGTGCAAGCATATCATCGGTCATATCAATACCGATAATCCTGCCGGTCGATCCCACCGCACGCGCAGCCAGAAAACATTCGACCCCTGAACCGGAACCAAGATCAATAACGGTTTCTCCTTTTAGGGGTACGGCATCTTTTATGGGACTGCCGCAGCCGTAGGAACGATCTTTTGCGGGTTGGGGTATAAAGGTATCCAGCGATCCGGCAGGAGCCTGGGGATTTTGTATATCCGTGTTGGTTGTTTTTGCAGCCGTACCATAAAATTCACGCACGGAAGAGTGACCACCATCACCACTGGAAAGTGAGATGACGCAGTTACAGTGGGTGAGTACAACCTCGGCAG
>JALSNT010000303.1 GCA_026986885.1 Desulfobulbaceae bacterium | reverse complement strand
GCAGTTTATACAGGGCGGCCGCCTGCCAGAAAAGCGCTTCATGGGACGGATTGCCGAAACTGTGGCGACAGAATTCCGCAGCCTCCCGGCTTGCCTGTTCCGCTTCCGCGCAACGGCCAAGGGTCAGTTGAATACGGGCCATGCGGATCAGGGATTTGTGCCTGCTGCGGCGGTCTCTTTCGGCTGTGGCCGCAAGCACCTGCAGGGCTTTTTCCGTCCTGCCCGCAGCCACCAGCACATCGGCCTCGGTCCAGCGGACATAGGGGCGGCGGCGCGGGGGAGGAATACAGTCAATAGAGGTTGCCGCCTTTTCCGGGCAATGAAGAAGCAGGTGACATCTTGCGGCCAGTTCATGGACAAAATCCACCGGCTGTTCTCTATCTGCACGATATGCCGCCACCTCAAGGTGTTCCAGCGCCTGCCTGTACCTGCCCAGGGCATGCAGCACCTTACCCATGGCAAAATGTTTGAATACGGGCTGCATGTGGTTCCGGTCCCGGTCCAGCTCAAGAACCTTTTCCAGCAGTTCGAGACTTCGGCCCGGCCTGCCGTTTGTCAGCAAACATGAGGCCAGGTGATACATTGCCTTGATATACTTGGGATATTGCTGGTGCTGTTTTTTCCGGGTTTCTGCGTCTTTGCCTTGCCAGTTGGCAACCGCCTGCTCAAAAAGGGGAACCGCACGCCGGGGTTTGCCTTCGATTTCCTTGTACAGGACACCGTGTCGATAGAAAAATGTAACTGAATCCGGTCGCAGTCGGCAGGCCTGTTCAAAGCCCTGGTGGGCCGTTTTGAGCAATTTCGTTTTTTCCCTGTGCGGAAGGGGCTGCCTGGATGCGCGGGCGGTGAACAGGGCGTCAAGGGCGGTGTAAGCCAGGGTGTAGTGGGCCATTGCGTTGCCCGGCTCCGTTACGGTCACCGGTTCCAGGCAGTTGATCGCCTCAGCGTGCCGCCCCGCCCGGCAGAGGGCAAAACCGACCTTGAGCCGCAATTCGCCGGCCATGCCGTTTTCCGTTAATTCCGGCGCCTTTTCTTCCAGCGGATGAAACAGGGCGATGATATCATGCCAGCGGTTTTCCGCCTGCAGTTCCAATATCTCCGCAATACACCGGTCGCGGTCCCGCATCAGTTGCTCACCTGTCCAGGGACAGGCCGCCTGCTTCGTCAGAAAATCCTTGTCAGACGATACATCCGGGCCGGGAGTTTTCAATTCCTGCGCAAGATCGACGTGGCCGACGATCCGTGCCCGGTGGTCACTGCTGTCCTGTAAAAGGGGTTGTGCCGCCATGTTTCTGCCTCCTTAAGATTTGAAAAGACGTAAATTCAGGTAAAATACCTGCTGTCTCTATTCTCTCTTACGGACGGGAAAAACATTTTTTCGTTTTTTTTTAATTTTTTTTTCTGATTACCAGTGCAACTCGGGCTGAATGAGGGATAACATCGCTTTTTCCGGTGAAATGTAACGGCATGAATTCAGGCTGCAATAAAGCAACAAACAGGCAATGTGTTGTTTTGGCTATAGCGATGGTATCCCTTTTTGTGTTCCGGCAGTGGGACGATGAAGAAGATTGGGAGGATTGAGAAAGTCTTAATCCCCTCTGATCGGGGCATGTGTTCCAACCAACACATAACGCACGCATAAGTGGCGGCAGGATTGCGTGCTGGAAACTTTTGATAAACTGATGAACTTTGAGCGGAAGATTGACTTTGAAAAACCGCAGGGTTCTTGCCGTCCCTGTAATGCGATTGTTCCGTGATTTTTATACGTTACTCTTCTGTTGCGAATAATCTCTCAACTGTTTTCATTGGCAAAAACATTCTAATTTTATCTTGCGTCGCATATAGATAATGAAATCCATATCTTTGATAAAAAGTTTCAACCGATTCGTTGATACAGTCAACCACCACCGCATAAGCATGAATTTGTGCATTTACCTTCCACAAAAATTCCAGTGCATTGATGAGAGTAATCTTTCCTAACTGTTGTCCCTGGACTTTTGTATTTACAGCCAACTGTGCAATAAGAAAAACAGGAACAGGATAATGCGGCAATTTTTTGGATAATTTTTGAGGTAATGAAGCTCTCTGGATAGAGCTTGGAGCAACAGTATAAAATGAACAAACAGGATACTTTTTACTCGATGGCTGCTTAATAGCGGTGAGCACCATTGTTTTACTCACCCCGACCTTCATATGTCGAAATGCATGCTGCTGAAGAAAAGAATTTAACTCCAGAGAACCACAATCAAATGAATTCCTGTCATGAAGAGTCTTGTCCAATTCTACAAATTTTTTCCCGCATTTCATTTGCTTCTCTGCTTTTTGGTAAAAGCGGCAGCATCAACTAATTCTTGATTTGGAGATTGTAATTCATCGCATGCCTGAATGAATTTATCAAAAATATCATTATCAAGGGTCATGCTTTCATATTGCTCAATGACTTTTGTTGAATTCTCATCAATCAATTTTACAATATATTCTGTTAAACTCCTCAACCCAAGAAGAGCTGAAGCCTTTTCAGCTTTGGCCTTAATTTCCGGGCTTAATCTCATATCTAAACGTGCTGTTGCCATATCAACCCCATCCCCAAGGTAAGTAAGAAAAACAATAAATTTGATTTAAGGATAATTCTAAAAGGACATGCTGTCAATGAATGCGGAGATTTTCCGTACATGTGTTGCGGCTAAAACGATCAAACGATCAAACGTTTAAACGTTTAAACGGTTTTACTCCCCTCTGATCGGGGCATATGTTCCAACCCATGAGCTATACGACATGGGCGTACCGTCTAAAAAGTCTTAATCCCCTCTGATCGGGGCATATGTTCCAACCATAAACTCGGAGTGCATTATGAGCTCTATCTTCGTCTTAATCCCCTCTGATCGGGGCATATGTTCCAACGAAAATGAATCCGGCGACAGGTGGCTGCTGGTAG
>JALSNT010000302.1 GCA_026986885.1 Desulfobulbaceae bacterium | reverse complement strand
TGCATGAAGCCGGAATAGGAGTAATCGAGCTGACCGCTATAGGAGTTGGTGCGGGCGTAGGTCGCGTCGTCGTCCACATTATCGTGGTAAGCGGACAGCATGAGCGATACTGCATGCACGTCATACTGGAAAGAGCCGTTGCCGGTGACGCCCTCGTAGTCCCTTTTCGGAGCCAGGTTGCCGGGCAGGTTGTAGTCCGGGCCAAAACGCTCGTAAGTGATATCATAATTATACAAATCCTGTTGCCCGCCTATCTGCAGCCGCCAGGCCTCGTCCCGCCTGCCGCTGAAGGTGTCACCGGTGTTGGGGTCGAAATCGGAACGGTCATATTCAAATTCACTGGTCAGCAGGCCGTTCAGGAAATCGGTTGTCAGCACAAAGCCGTACACATCGCCGGAGTTGCCCTGTTCCTGAGACCATGATGAATAGGAATTTTCCTGTTGACCGCCGTCGAGATAAAAACCCTTCAGATCGATTCGTTTATCGAGCAGCCTGATGCCGCCGGAAAAGCCGTTAAGGTGGTCGTCGTTATCAAAGCCGATGCCGAAGCCGTCATGCAGGCCAAAGGTGTCTTTGCCGAACACGGAAAAGCCGCTTGCATAGATGGTGCCGGTATCAATGTTGAGCCGGCCGCCGTTCCTGGCCAGGGATTCAAAGGTGTTTTTCGAGGTCACCACCTGCAGGTCCCCCAGCTCAAAGGAAGTCTTCATATTATTCTGCTGGTAGCGGGCGCGCAAAAGGATGGTGTTTACGTCCAGTCCCTGTCGTTCCGGATCAAGGGAACCCTGATTCTGCGCCTGGCCGTTGTCGCTCTGCTCCTGCGGCCCGTAGGCATCATTTTGTCCGGAGGACGGGCTTAGCACGCCGCTGCCTGCGGCATGGTTCTGGGTCAGCAGGCGGGCATTTCCGGAAAGACTGAGCTGCCAGCTGCCTTTTTTAATGGTGGATTCGTGCTGCAGGGTTGAGTCGATGCTGGAAAAGGTATAATCATCACTGTGATTGCCGTGAAACTTTCCGGCGTTCATGTTGATGCTCCACTCGTTGCTGGTCGTGGCCTCCTCAAGTATGGCGTTCCGGCGGGAGATAAAATGGATTTCCTGTTCAAACGGCCCTGAGGCGCCGTTGCCCGCCAGATAGAGGACATGGTCACCGGCGGAGAGCGCCATGGGCGGTCGGCAATGAAATCCCTGGTTCGTCATTTCGGCAGCGGCTGTGATGTCGGTGTCATCGAGCATGATGATCAGGGAATCCCGATCAACGACCCCGTTGAATACGGCCTGGATATCCGGCTGTTTCCCGGTAATCTCTGCCTCCGGCCTGGGAGATATCATGCGGATGGCCGGATTCTGCTGCTGTGCGTCTGCCGAACAGGCGGGCATACAGCAGCAGAAAAGTGCCAGGAAAGCGGTAATAAGACAGATGCGTCTGTACACAGGGGCCTCCTTTACCATAAAAATTTAAAAAATCAGAAAAAAATCCAGTATTCAGGATTTAATAGGCCTGTTCTATAAATGTTATTAGGGAAGAGTTTTGCAGATTTTTTAATGCTTCATCCCGGTTGGTTTTTCCGGTCGAAGCCAGGGTTATTGTATATATGCCCCGCCTGCCCGGTCCGTTGATAATAGTTGCGTCTACCTGCTTGAGCAGCGTTTCAACGGCGCCGATGGTGGCGTTGTCCTGGAAAATGACGGTAAATGTCGGAGCAGTTATATCTTCTTGCTGAGATATTTGGTTTCCAGATAGAGTTTGATATGTTGTGTTGCCGGGAAAAAAGGCGAAAAAAAGACAGAGGACAATTGCCTGGGCAGCGGCCACCCCCCAGGCTATCCGGGGTTGCGCGACCAGATCGTGCAGTCGCTCGACCAGTGTGCTGAGAAATGACGGCGGCGACGTCATGTCGCCATTGTCGGCAAAAGACGACGGGGTGATAGCCTCTTCTATGCGGGCAAAGACATCCGGAGCGGCAGGGGGGATGTCTTCGGCTGTTTGTTGAAGAATACGGCGCGTGGTTGCTGCATCAAGAGCTTCAGGTTCTCCGGATGTTTGTGCTCTGTTGTTTTGCTTCAACATTATTGTTTCCGTAATTTTAAAATTTTTTATAACTACAAATCGTTACTGTCAATGCCCATTTTTTCAAGTTGTGTTTTCAGGGCAGCCTTTGCATGAAAGACCCTTGTTTTAACCGTGTTTTCCGGTATATCCAAAATATGGCTGATTTCCCGGTAGGGAAGATCATGGAAAAATGCCAGATCAAGAATTTCCCGCTGCCTGGGCTTCAACCCGGCAAGCGCCCGGCAGAGGATCTCTTTTCTGCTACCCGCATCCGTATCAATTTCCCGGGCGATTAATTCTGGATGGTCGTCAAGATTATCATGATACTGCCTCCGGCCCATTTCTCTAAAAGCCACATTTCTTGCAATGCCGATCATCCAACTCATTACCAGTGATCGCCCCTGAAAGGTGGCGCTGCTTTTCCACACCTGGGTATAGGTTTCAATCAAAATATCATCAATACAGGCCCTGTCGCCGATAAGCCGATACAGATAAACTTTCAGCCGATGATTTGTCTCTTCATACAATACTTGAAAACTTTTCCTGTCACCGTCGGCGGTCTGCCGGAGAAGGGAAAGAAGAGGATCCTGGCCTGCCTTTCTGTTCATGGGTGTGCCGATAAGGAAAAAAGGTTCAATTTTTTTGGGGAGAGTGGAAAAAAATGTTTTGTAATACATCGTCACGGAAATCAGCGGCAACCCGTTTCAGGCGGCAGATGGCAACCGGTTGCTCCTCAACCCTGCCGCGTCGACAGGTTGGTTCGCAGGGCCGATCGCAGATGCGACCTAAGATTCCGGGGAAGACATTGGACTGCCAGTTAATCATATAGGCGCCGGTATAATCACGTTTGGCAAGCAAGCGGATATATTCGGGCACCGGCGTA
>JALSNT010000301.1 GCA_026986885.1 Desulfobulbaceae bacterium | reverse complement strand
CACCCTGGGCGCGCAACCGATCGACAAATTTTTTCGAGCTGAGAACATGGGTCACCCCGCAGTTTTTCAGACAGTATTCCACCTGACCGGAACCTGCCGTCCAGTTGACCAGCACAGGTTCGCGACCGGCAAACATTACGCTCAGGTAGTTGATGACCGCACCGACCGAGGCGGGCAGCATGATTCCCACCCGCTTTCCGGGAACTTTTCGAATCTCAGGCAACAGGGCAAGGATAGCCGTGATAACCTGGCGATAGGTTTTCTCTCCATTCATCTGGTCGCTGATAATAACCTTGTCCGGCGCCGCTGCCGCCTGCCGTAGAAAAAGCTCCGCCACCGTTGAACCGTCTGCAAATTCAAGTGGTTTTTCATCTGCTTCTTCCAGCCAGCCCTCACCTGGGGCTTTCAGCTCCACAAAGGTTGAAGCCGGCATGATGCCGTCGGCAGCAAGCATGCAGTCGGCAACGGTCTGTAACCCGTCAAGATGCTCGACCGGCACTCCGAATTCCTCTCCCAGCCAGGCGCCGAACTCGACCAGTACAAGTGAATCCATGGCCAGATCCCGGGCAAGGTGATCCTGTTCATCAATATCACCGACACCGGCAAGATCTTGTATTTTTGCAAGCACCAGTTGCTGGGTGGAGTCCGGCACCCGGCTGGTATCACGTTTAGGCTGCACGGCAACGCTCTCTTCAAGCTGCTCGGTTTTTCCCCGAAACGGCAAATAGGGAACCAGGACGCGGGGCTGGGGCACACAGTTATAAAAAGTCTCAAGGTAGCGGTTTATCTCCATTTTGTCCGCTTTTTTCGGAAAATCATGTACCTCTTTAAGTAAAATATCCACAGGCCGTCTGGGCATGAAAACAATACCGGCGCCAAGTAATCGAAAAAAATGTTTTTTCAGGTTACCGGCAAGGGAAGGAATACCACCGGCCCGACTGAAACTCGATCCCCAGAGTCCGGTTGTCCGCACAAGAACAATGCGGGCTTCCGGCACGGCCTTCACTATCTGACTGACTGCGGAATTGGCGCCCAGCTCTTCTCTGGGGCTGCGCATCAGACGGCCGGCCGGGTAGAGCAGTACATTGTCCCCCTGTTGCAGGGCAGTAATGACCTCTGCCAGCCCGGCCGCAACCCGGTCCCGTTTGTCCCGGCCGCCGGTGGACAGATCAGGAATGACAATGGTGCGCATCAAACCGGCAATTTTACGGACAAACATCCTGTTCACCTGGGCCTCGTCGGCCAGGGGGCGCGGCCGGAAACGTCGATACAGTGCATGCATCACAATTATGGGGTCCACCAGGGCGGGATGGTTGGGCAGAAACAGGATGGGCCGTTTATCCTGTTTTATGGTGTCAAGGTCTATGACGCTGATGCGATAGCGCAGCCTGAGCAGGATACCAACAAGTATATTCAGTAGATTTTTCATTTTTTTCTCATTTTTTTAATTCCTGAATTCAGGATTTTTTATTTCCTGTATTTCCAATCGGCTCAATCCAGGCTCCGCAATGGCAGCAGCCACAACAGCAGGCCGACTCCCACGGCAACAGATCCTAAAACAATCATGGAAACAGCCGGTTGCAGCCAGGTATCCATGACGGTAAAAATCCTGCCGGAGCACCACATTCCCAAAAAGGCTAAAAAATTGGAGGCAGCGATTACCCGTCCCCTGGAATCGGCCGACGGCCGAATCTGGATAAACGCGGTTACAGGGATAAGAAAAAGGCCGCCGAAAAAACCGGCGCCCACAAGCAGAAACAGCAAACCGTAAAAGGGAGCCGCCGGCACGGCCTGTACCAGCAGACCGGCAGCGCCAAGGCTTAAACCCATGCCTGTGGCGCCGGGCGCCAGCACATGGGTCCAGCGTTTGTCTGTCGTCAATTTTGCAGCAACAAAGGCGCCGATACACACCCCTAACATCAGGGAAACAGAGAGAATGGAAGTCGCTGATTTACTCAAGCCAAGCTGGTCAAGTCCCAGAGTATTGATAACAAGAACGGCCAGCAGACTGATAAAGTAGAAAAAAGAGTCACAGCCTACTGTGAGCAACAGCAGGGGATCTTTGCGCAAACCACACAGATCCCTTATGGAATGGAGCGGCCCTGTCCAGGGAAAGGGGACCCTGCCGCCGGTGGCCGGGCGTGAGTAGACGCCAAACGAGGCTAACACGCCGAAAAGAGCGACGACCACAACCGTGACCGCCACCACCATGCTGCCGAAGGAATCGGTCATGGGCGGTATATTCAGGTCAAGGGCAAAACCGGCCAGGGCCATGCCTGACAAAATGGCCAGCGTGGTAACCAGCTTGAGAATGGAATTTGCCGTGGTCACGTATTCCGGGGGATACAGTTCCGGAATGGAACCGTTAAGCGCCGGGCCGAACAGGGTGGACTGCAACCCCATGAGAAAGATCATGGCCATAACCCAGTTCCAGTTGACCGTAATAATACCGTAGGCGCCGATGAGCATGGCGGCCAGCTCAAGAAACTTGACGCCGATAACCACCCGTCTTTTAATAAACCGGTCAGCCAGCCAGCCGCCCCAGGCGGAAAACAGGATAAAGGGCAGGGAAAAAAGCTCGGTCGCCCTGCCCTGCAGGCCCGACATTCCGGCCGACACCGCCAGCAGCAGCACCGCCTGTTTAAAGAAATTATCATTAAAGACACCTAAAAAATAGGTCACCGCCATGGCAATGAACCGCTTACGTGCCTGTTTAATTTCCTGTTGCATAATCATCTCCGTAAAATCCAGTTCCTTTTAAAGGGTCCTTGTAACCGTTTCCTTTTTATTGTATTTCCCTTATATCAAAAGGCGTGCCAAACGATACCAAAACATATTCTATTGATTTAACGTATATTTTCTAAAAATAGAACAACACTGCCCCGGCAGGAGACTCCCTGCTTGACATTTTGCGTATACACGGTATACATTAAATGTAC
>JALSNT010000300.1 GCA_026986885.1 Desulfobulbaceae bacterium | reverse complement strand
TAATTTTTGCAGTCAAGATCCTTGGGAAGTACGGTTCCTTTGGCGACCAGAACGGTCAGTACCTTGCCGCCCACAGGGTCCTGCCGGAATTGTTTTCTTCGCTCCCGTCCCCTGGGTCCGGTAATACGCTGTCGTGGTCCGCGTATATTAAGCAGTTCCGCCTCAACGACTGCCGCCGAAGATCGTGTTGCTGATGCCGATGGACCGGCTGGTGGAATGCCACCGACGATAATGTCGACCATGTCTTTTCCTCCATGAATTGTTTTTCCTGCGTCCCCGTATAGGCTGATTATCGGCTATCAATCTGTTTTTCTATAGTTTTTATTTTTTCAAGGAGAAGAGCTTCCAGCTCTACCTGTCTGCTGAGCAGGGCGCCGGTCAGTTCACTCAGGGTATCCATTTCCCCCCGGCCGGCCGCTTTTTGTATATGGCTGCAGTTGTAATTCAGGCAGAAGATGGGCTTGATGATAAAGATACATCCTGTTGGGCCGAGATAGCAGCATTCGTCCCCCTTTTGTCGTTGTTTAATATCGACATCAAGCAGCAGGTTGATGAGCAGGACAAGGGCGTCGGTATTGCCCGCCATATAGCTGCTGCAACAGCCGCCCGCTTTAGCTGCACAGACGACGCAACGTCTGCCCATCTCCATGATCTGCATGTGGCGATCAAGATCAGCCTGAGCGTGCTGCAGGCCGGCAAGTGAGTCAATGATCTGTTGGTCGCCGGCGAATGTTTTTGCAAACCGATGAAAGAGCTGTTTTGCAATGAGCAGTTTATGGTCGATTGTGCCGGAGTAACAGGTGTTGAGATCATGGGCTGCTTGAGTTGTCATTGTGCTGAGGCCTTTTGCATGAATTTTTTCCAGACAGGGGCTGCCGCTCGACCGCCGGTTTCTCCTCTGCCCAGTGTCCTGCCCCGATCATGTCCCAGCCAGATGCCGGTGGTCAGGGCAGGGGTGTAGCCGATGAACCAGGCATCCCGGTTGTTATCGGTGGTTCCGGTTTTGCCGGCGGCCCCCGGAATCCCGGCAGCCTGCTTGCCGGTACCCCGGCGGATTACTTCTTTAAGTATATTGGTGATTGTTTGTGCGGTTTGTGGTGAAATTACCCTGCGTGCCGGGGGATTTGGCCAGGGGTGTACCCGGCCATGCCGGTCCCGTACCCGGGTTATGGCCCGTGGCCGGTGATACAGACCGTGGTTGGCAAAAACGGTGTACACGGATGTCATCTCAAGCAGGTTGACCGGCGAGGCGCCAAGGGCCAGCGGCAGCTCAGGCCGCAGTTTTTCATTTATCCCCGCTTTCTCGGCAAGGCGTATTACAGGGCGTACGCCGATTTTTTGCAGCAGTTTAATGGTGACGATATTTCTGGAATGGATGAGGGCCTGGGCAAGACTTGTCGGGCCGAAATTTCTGCGGCTGTAGTTCTGCGGTCGCCAGATGGTGCCGTCCGGGTTCTTAATGGCAAGGGGAGCATCAAGCAGTTGTTGCTCCGGGGAAAATCCCTGCTCAAAGGCTGCTGCATAGATCAGCGGTTTAAATACCGAACCCGGTTGCCGTCTGGCAGCCACGGCACGGTTATAGGGACTGTGCCGGTAATCGGAACCGCCGATCAGGGCGCGAATGCAACCATTTTGCGTATCCAGGGCAATGAGGGCGCCTTCGGCTGCTTTGTCTCCATGCTGTCTTTTATGTATATTCTCAAGACCCCGGCGCAGGCTGTCGACGGCATCTCGCTGCAACCTGCTGTCCAGGGTCGTCCAGACGGTTAACCCCTCCCGGTAGAGGGCCTGAGGACCATAATGTTTTTCCAGTTGTTGTCGCACATAGTCGGTAAAATAGCCGTTGCTTTCCTTTTGTTTTCCCGAAGGATTGATATGCAGTGGATACTTATAGGCTAAGCGGGCGGCAGCAGCAGAGATGATACCGTCCTCGGCCATCCGGTTCAACACGTATCGCTGCCTGGCCTTTGCCGCTTTGAAGTGTTTGATCGGAGAGTATCTGCTTGGCGACTGGGGCAGGCCGGCAAGCAGGGCTATTTCTGCAAGATTGAGTTCTTTTGCCTCCTTGGAAAAATAGGTGCGGGCGGCGGCCTCCACGCCATAGGCCCCTTCCCCGAGGTAGATCTCGTTGAGGTAAATGGTTAAAATTTCATTTTTGGTCAGCAGGTGGTCCAGGCGGTAGGCTAAAACGGCCTCGCTTAGTTTACGTAAATAGGTTTTTTCCCGGGAGAGCATAAGGGCCCGGGTCACCTGCTGGGTAATGGTCGAGCCGCCCTGACTGCGTCTGCCTGAGCGCAGATTGTTGATACCCGCCCGCAAAATGGACCAGATATCCAGGCCGCCATGCTTGAAATAGCGGCTGTCTTCGGCGGCTACAAAGGCTTGCGGCAGCAGGGCAGCCATTTTCGTTTCCGGGATGACGATGCGGTACTGCTGGTAGACGGCATCAATTATGTTGCCGTAGCGATCAACAATCGTGGTAGCCACCAGCGGTTTATAGTCGCCTGGCGAACGGATATCAGGCACCTCAAGTGCAAGAAACCAGGCGAGGAAGACACCGATGCCCACGGTGCAGAGACCGCTGATCGCTATCAGAAAAAGGTTGATCTGGGTGTGGCCCAATGGCTTTTTTCCTGGTGCCCGTTTGCGGGCTGGCTTTTTTTTGCGGGGGGCTTTTGTGGACAAGAGTGGGAAGAAGCGGTAAAGATTGACAAGGGAGAACGGACAACTGCCGGATATTTTTAATCACTGTAAAGCAAAAATAATCAACCGTAAACTGTAAATTACCTGTATCCATGTCTTGTATTCGAATCCTGTCCGATCATCTGGCAAACCAGATAGCAGCCGGTGAAGTTGTTGAACGTCCGGCATCCGTTGTCAAGGAGCTGCTTGAGAACAGTCTTGATGCCTCCAGCAAACGGATAACCGTGCAGGTGGAGG
>JALSNT010000299.1 GCA_026986885.1 Desulfobulbaceae bacterium | reverse complement strand
AAGGGGTTTGGACAGCATAAAGGAGTTATTTTTTGAAAATTCTGACATGGGGAATATGGGTGTACTCCTCTGAGCCGGTGGAATGGGTTAATATACGCAAATAAAAGTTACTATACCATGGCGAGGAAAAAAGAAAAGATTGGGGCAATATTGACACCGGAGGTCGCCTCCGGTGTCCCTTGTTTGCAAATATTGAATGAAAAATGATCAGTCAACTGAAGGATCAGTGGCTGCATGTCCCTGGTAGGCGGGATTGGCGCGCCAGTCGGCAGGGGTGCCGGGCCTTGCCGTGTTATACATTCCCCGGTGCATCCCATGGTGGTTCATCATTGCGCGGTTGCCATACATCATGTTCCCTCCGTTCATGCCGGAGTTCATGGGACACCCCCCTCCCCAGTATCCTCTCTGCTGAACATGGCTGAATCCAGCGCCATGTCTACCCGTGTGCCCGCCTATGTATTGATGGGCAAAGGCCGCAGTTGCAAAAAGGGCCAGGCCAAGAGTGGTAACTAATGCTATTCGTTTCATTGTGTGTCTCCTTATGTTTTGTTTTTTATGATCAATATGATCATCGTTAATCGTTGTTTCTTATATAGCAGGCTGTGTGCCAGTTGTAGTTTCATCTTTTTCTTTCTCGTAAATAATGTAAAATCAATCAGATAAGAAATAAAGCATGGGGGAGGTGCAATGTGTCCTTTATGTTGAGATGTCCTGAAAATGGGCAGTATTTGTGGAAGGATGTACAGATATAAGGCAGCATGCCAGGTTCAACTAATAAGCTGTTTCAGCATAATTTATTGAAATAATTGATCATTATTCTTCCGCGCAACTTGTTTTATATTCCGGTATGGTTTGTGAAAGAGTAGAGGCAAAAGAATTGTTTTTTGTAATTTATGAAGATTAAGGAAAAAATTGGAGAATAACGATGAAGGTCAATTCCGGGCGCTATGAAAATATACAGAAAATACTCATCATTGCTGTGATGGTACTTGGTATCAGCGGTATGCATATACTTTTACCGCATGATTTTCCGAAAACCCATGTCGTTGCCAGAGAGCTTTATTTTCTGCCGGTCATCCTCAGTGCTTTCTGGTTTGGCCTGCGCGGGGCGCTTGTCACCTCGCTTTCCATTACCGCCTTTTATTTTACCTATTCCATATTTCACTGGCAGGGTTTTACACCCGATGACCTTGATCGTCTTCTTGAGATTTTCTTTTTTAACGCGGTGGCGATCATCACGGGTTTCCTGCAGGACAGGCAGCGTGCCCATGCCCGTGAAAAACTCGAATCAATTAAGGCGCTGGCGGCAACGGTCGGCCACGAGATAAACAGCCCGCTCTTTGTGGCCATGGGTAATGTTGAGCTGTTGCAGGATGATTTTGAAGAGGATTCCGAACCCTATCAGGAGCTGGATGGTATTCGGACCAGTCTCAAAGAAATAAAGGGATTGGTGAAAAAAATTTCCCGGATAGAAGAGGTCGTCACCAGGGATTATGACGGCACCAGTAAAATTGTTGATCTGGGGGAATCATCGATCAGTGGGGATCCCAGGGAAAATTGATCACAGCGGCTACGTATACCCCTTACAGGAGGTGTCTAAATGACAACGCATAATAATCATACCCAAACAACAAACGATCACTCCTATGTTGATCCTGTCTGTGGCATGAGTACGGACAACAGGGATCAGTTTATTCCATACCGACATGGTGAGGAAACCTACTATTTCTGCAGTGAGCACTGTCTGGATAAGTTTTCGGCCGATCCGGGGGCTTATAACAAGGAGCAACAGGACGATAATTATGAAGATGTGCACAATCACGCATCGGAAAAAGGAAACATCTATACCTGTCCCATGCACCCCGAGGTTAAGGAGGACGGGCCGGGTTCCTGCCCTAAATGCGGCATGGCCCTGGAACCGCTTGCTCCGGTTGCTGTTGCTATAAAGGTGGAGTATACCTGTCCCATGCATCCGGAAATTGTCCAGGATGAACCGGGCAGTTGTCCCAAATGCGGCATGGCGCTCGAACCCCGGGACATTGCCCCGGATGCGGAAGAAAAAAACGCCGATTATGAGGATATGCGCAGGCGCTTTATAGTTGGCGCTATTCTGACAATTCCTCTGGTTATCATTGCCATGCGAGACATGCTGCCGGGTGGTCACCTGCTGGAACAACTGGCCGGTGATCGTACCCTGGGCTGGCTGGAGCTGATTCTCTCGACCCCGGTTGTTCTCTGGGCCGGCTGGCCGTTTTATGTAAGGGCCGTGCAATCGGTTATTAATCGCAGTCTCAATATGTTCACCCTGATCGGATTAGGCGTTTCCGTGGCTTACGTCTATAGTCTGGTCGGCGTACTTTTTCCTGGGATTTTTCCTGCATCCATGCGGAGTACGGATGGATCGGTGGGGGTCTATTTTGAGGCTTCGGCGGTCATCGTTACCCTGATCCTGCTTGGGCAGGTGATGGAACTGCGTGCCCGCAGTCAGACCGGGGCCGCCATCAAGGCATTGCTTGGGCTGGCGCCGAAAACGGCCAGGAAAATTTCTTCGACAGGAGTTGAAGAAGACATTCCCCTGGAACATGTCCAGGTCGGTGATCTCCTGCGTATTCGGCCGGGAGAGAAGATTCCGGTGGATGGCATTGTGGTGGAAGGCTCAAGTTCTGTGGATGAATCCATGATTTCCGGGGAGCCGCTTCCTGTAAAAAAACAAGCCAATGATCCCCTGATCGGCGCAACCATGAACACCACCGGCACCCTGGTGATGCGGGCCGAGAAAGTGGGCAGCGACACCCTGCTCGCCCAGATTGTCAAGATGGTGGCCGAGGCGCAGCGCAGCCGGGCGCCGATCCAGAAACTTGCCGATCTTGTTGCCGGATATTTTGTGCCGGTGGTTATAGGTGTTTCCGTGCTTGCCTTTGTTCTCTGGTATTTCCTTGG
>JALSNT010000298.1 GCA_026986885.1 Desulfobulbaceae bacterium | reverse complement strand
GGACCTTCGACCAGAATTGTCTGCAAATCGCAATCACCGGCAAAGAAATGATTCAGGTTATGATTAGGGGCGAGCCCGAAGACCACATCAATATTGGCCAGACCGAGATCCGCATCCAGGATCAGTACCCGTTTCCCGATTTTGGCCAGAGAAACCGCGACATTGGCGACAACAGCGGTCTTGCCGACACCGCCCTTGCCGCTGGTAATGGAAAATACCCGGGTGGCAGGTGTTACCGCTGTCGTCGGTTTCTGCTGATTAGTTGTCATCGCCCGCAGGGTTCCGGCCTGATCCTGCGGTCGCGTATCCTGGTCAACCATTGTTCAGGAAATTGTTAGGGTTCATGATGCGTTGCGCCAGTATTTCAGGGGTGGCGGCGATAATATCCTCGGGGACCCGCTGGCCGTTGGTTAAGTATGATATCGGGGTATCGTGGCTGTAGTGAATATTCAACAATACCCCAAGCAGACGGCATTCATCGACTTTACTGAAGATAAAACGGGTAATCGGCAGACAGGAGAAGGTGTTGATGATCGTTTCAAGTTCAATCTCCCTGTTGGTTGCCGGCAGCAGCAGATGGTTTTCCAGAGCATATTCCGGCTTAAGAAAGGAACACATGTCCTGGATTTCAGAGGCATTCCCCGGACTGCGCCCGGCGGTATCAATCAGGATAAGGTCGCAGTCGCTGTGTCTGCTCAGTGCCGGGGCCATGTCATCGGGCTTTATGACCACCTCCACCGGCAGTCGCATGATCTCTCCGTAGACCTTGAGTTGTTCCACCGCCGCAATCCGGTAGGTGTCGATGGTAATCAGAGCCACCTTGCCTCCGAACCGGTTGAGATATCCGGCCGCTAACTTGGCGATCGTCGTAGTTTTACCAACACCGGTGGGGCCGATCAAACTCAGTCGTTTTTGGCGGGTAAGTTTTTGTGTAAGCGGAGGGGCAACGGTAAAGAGCCTGGAAATGGCCTTTGTCAGCATCGCCGGTAAGTCACCTGCCGGTATTTTTCCTTCAGGTTGCAGGGTATCTCCGACAAAGCGGGAGACCAGGCCGGCTACCTGGTGGTTGATGCCGCGGGACAACAACAGTTGCATGACCGGATTTGCAGTTGCGGCCGCCGTTGGAGCTGAATATTCTGGTTCAACATAGGCCTTTGTCCTTAGAGGTGCATCCATGGAGCCGAGACGGCGGGAAAGACCATCAATAATTGCGCGTAATTCACTGATCTCATTAGAGAGAACCGTCGAGTCAGACCCGATTTCGGTCTCTGCCTGTGGTTGGCAGGTGCGGGACAGGCATGTCGGTTCGGCATCGTTGTCGTCTGTTTCTTCCGACCAGAGATTGTCGTAAGTAAGGGTGTCTTTTGATTGCCGTGTGTCACTTTGACTAAGAGAAGCCGGATAGCCGGTACGTTCTATCGATTTTTCCTTGTCCGGCCAGGTGGAATCAATGGCGGCCGTGATTTCCAGTACGGGTTTCCCTAACATTCCCAGTTTGCCGCCCCGCAGTGTTCTGGTCGACAATATGAGAGCATCGGGTCCAAGATCCTTTTTTACCATTTTCAGGCCGCTGGTCATATCCTTGGCTTCAAAGACCTTAACTTGCATTGATGGTTACCGTTCCGATCGATTTTATCTTAATATTGGCCGTAATCTCATTGTGTGACAGGACTGCCATGCTGGGAAAATAACGTTCCGTCAATCGACGCACATGCGGTCGAATCTGCGGTGTAACGAGCAGCACCGGCTGTTGACCGCCGACAAATTGCGCGACCAGGTTGCTTAAGCTGTCGAGAATCTTCTGGGCGACCTGTGGATCCAGGGCCAGGTAACTGCCGCTTTCCCGATGCTGGATGGAATTTGAGATGATCTCTTCCACCTTACTGTCCATGGTAATTACCGGGATGGTGCCGTCCGGTTGAATGTAGGCCGAGGAAATAGCACGGGACAGGGCATGGCGGACATACTCGGTCAACACATCGGTATCCTGGGTCATGGGTACGTAGTCGGCCATGGTTTCCAGGATGGTCCGCAGGTCACGGATGGAAACCCCTTCCCTGAGCAGGTTCTGCAAAACCCGCATGATGGTGCCGATCTGCAGAACGCCCGGTATAAGTTCCTCGACCAGCTTGGGATAGGATTTGCCAAGATTGTCGATGAGGTCCTGGGTTTCCTGGCGGCCTAAAAGTTCATGGGCATGCTGCTTGATGATTTCGCTGATATGGGTCGCCATGACGGTGGTGCAGTCGACAACCGTGTAACCGGCGATCTGGGCCTGTTCACGTTTATCTTCCGTGATCCAGAGAGCGGGCAGGCCGAAGGCCGGTTCTTCCGTGGGAATACCTTTAATGGTTTCGGTTACCGTGCCCGGATCCATGGCCATGTAGTAGCCGGGCATCATTTCCGCCGTGGCTATCTGTACGCCTTTTAAGCTGATGACATACTGGTTGGGACTGAGTTGCAGGTTATCCTTGATATGGACCGGGGGAACGATAAAACCACTGCTGACGGCAAACTGCTTGCGGATGGACTGGATACGGGTGAGCAGCTCTCCATCCTGGGCGGCATCGACAAAGGGGATCAGGCCGTAGCCCACTTCCAGCTCCAGAAGATCAACGTTGAGTAACTGTTCATAATCCTCTTCTGCGGCACTCACCGGCTCGGGCGGCTCGACAAGTCGCTCTTCCGCTTCTCTGACCTTTTTGGCCTGATCAAGTTTGTAGGCGGTAAAGGAGAGGACGGCCGAGAGGATGAGAAAGGGAATAACCGGTAAACCGGGAATAAGGGCAAACAGCAGCAGGATACCGGCAACAATCCACAGGGCCATGCCGTAGCGCAGAAACTGTTTTTTTATCTCGTCGCCGAAGTTTTCCTTGCCGCCGGATCTGGTTACCAGCATACCGGCTGCCGTGGAGATGATGAGGGCGGGCAGTTGACCGACCA
>JALSNT010000297.1 GCA_026986885.1 Desulfobulbaceae bacterium | reverse complement strand
TGTCCAGGTTGGCAGCCACTGACATCCTGACCGCAGGATCCTCGAACCGCTCCAGGAGATCGACCCGGTTGCCGGCCTTGGCGATCCTGCCCAAGGGCTCATCCAGGTTGTACTGGCTGGCCGTGTTCCTGATGTGTGCCGGCAGCTCGGCCCGGTTGCGCACGAGATGGTTGCGGCGGCGCATCAGGTCACGGTGGCCCAGAGGGCGTGGCCGAGGACAAAGAGAATTCCCTCTGCCTCGCAGAGGTCAGCGATCCAGTACCAGGTGAACATGCACTCCACGCAAACGACGATATCCTCGCGGAAGGGCTCAATCATGCGAAGGAAGGTCTCCTTGCTGGTCCGGATGTTCCGGATGTTCCGGTGCAGGCAGATGACCCCTTCCCCATCCAGGACGCAGAGATATATTTTGTTGGTGTGCAGGTCGATTCCGCAGTAATACTCGTGTTGTTTGGTGTAAAATCTCATGAGAAGGCCTCCTTGTCGTGATTGTCGTTCAGCCTCTACTCCCATATACCAGAGTGGGTCTGGTGCCGGGAGCGAGGGGGCCTTCTCTATTATCAAGGTGCTTGTTCAACAAGGTGCTCGTTCGGGCGTAAACTCCGCTGCGCTCCGTTTGCGCCGCACAGCATGGTCGTTATGTTTCCTATATATCGAGGTGAGATTTTATGAGTACAAAAGAACTGTTAGATGAGGCTATGAAGTTAAAGCCAGAGGAACGACTCAGTTTAGTGGAAGTGTTAATACAGAGTCTTGATGAGCCAGATAAAAGATTAGATGAGATATGGGCCGAAGAGGCGGAAAAACGCTTGGTCGCATACCGAGAGGGAAGGCTGGATGGCGTTCCATTGGAGGACGTGTTTAAGGAAGAGTGATGAAAGTCATATTTACACGGATTGCCGAGCGGGAGCTGGAGGATTCTGTTCGTTACTACGAGTTGGAACATTCTGGACTTGGAAAAAAGTTCAAAGGTGAAGTCAGGAAGGCGGTAAAAAGGATTGTGGATTATCCACGGGCATGGTCGGTAGAGCGGGGTGAGGTAAGAAAGTGCATTCTCCACAAGTTTCCATATAAACTTCTATATTCCATAGAACCTGATCACATACTTATAATTGCTGTCGCGCATCAACATAGGAAGCCGGATTATTGGATTGGGAGAAAAGAAACATAACGAATAAGGTTAGATTGTGTAAGGAACGAACCACAATATTTACCATTTGTTAGATAAGCCCGTCCTGCTATATAGAAAACAGCTTTTCCTGCGAGGTTGCCTGATCAGGCAAGAGTGAACCAGATGACTCTCTGAGGTCGATCGGTGGGTCTTTGAAATGATCTTTTGTTGAGCATCAGTATTTTTTTCTGCGAAATGCAGTGATTTTGGACGCAGGTGTCCATTTCCGGCCAGGCCGGGTTTTCAAAAGCAGTCTGTCTGCTGCGGTTACATAACCGGTTCATCCTCCAGGCTCACGTGACCGGAACGGGCGACCTGGCTGGTGGTTTGGGTATCATGATCCGGATGATCTCCATGGCCTGGCCGCAGATCGGACAGATGATGGCGTAAGCACTCCTCGATCCTGATCATAGCGAATATGAAGACAGATGGATAACGATGGGAATTTCCAAGAAAGGAAGGTTGTTGATCGTATGTCACACATTTCAGGAAGAAAACAGAGACTCGGTATCCATTCGGATATTTTCAAGCCGCAAGGCGACGAGAAAAGAAAGCGATGTATATGGAAGGTAACCTATGAGAAAAGAATATGATTTTTCAAAAGGCGAAAGAGGAAAGTTTTACCGTCCAAATGCAAAACTCAATATGCCCATCTATCTTGACGAAGAAGTCATTGCCTTCATCGAGGATATAGCAAACAAAAAAGGTACTGATTTTTCAGCAGTGGCTAATCAACTTCTTCGTAGCAATATGCAATTGGCCGAAGCAATTAAATAGAATTTTGGCGAACACTTGGAAGGCCCCCGTTTTGCCAGGCAAGAAAAATAGTTCGTGATGTAAGCGATCACAGGGACCGCACGGAGCCTTCACTTACCTTCGGTCAGGCACGCCTGCACAAATCTGCGGCCCCTGAGAGCGCTTACAGCATTGTGGTCGAAAAAACTGATGGTTGGTTATCCCATGAGGAGTTACCGCATGGCGGCTACAGATGCTGTCGCGGCTCACCTGGGTGGTTTTTTTTCAGCAACTCCGCGCATTGCTTCCCTTCGAGGAGAGACCATGAAACTTGCCACCGCAGAAGAGATGCAGGGTCTGGACCGTCGGACCATTGAGGATATCGGTGTTCCGGGGATCGTGCTCATGGAAAATGCCGGACGGGGCACGGTAGACCGGATGGAAGAGACGTTCGGGTCGTTTCGGGACCGGAGCGTACTGATCTTTGTCGGGCCGGGCAACAATGGCGGTGACGGCCTGGTCGTTGCCCGCCATGTCCATCAGCGGGGCGGGTTTCCGCAGCTCTTTTTCCTGGTCGATCCCGGGCGGCTGAAGGGTGATGCGGCCATCAACTGGCAGGTGGTGCGGCAGCTCGGCCTGCCGTTCCAGGTCACCGGGAGCGAAGAGGCCCTGGAGCAGGCCGTGGCCGCCATCGGCGAGATCCACCTCCGTCACCCTGTCCACTCCATGGTCGATGCCCTTTTCGGCACCGGCCTCAAACGGGACCTGGCCGGGCGGTTTCTTGCCGCCACCCGTCACATTGGCGAACTTCGGCGTCGCCACGGCTGGCCCGTGGTCGCCATCGACATCCCCTCGGGCCTGGATGCCGACAGTGGCCGGGTCCTCGGCGGTGCCGTGGAGGCCGACCTGACCGTAACCTACGGCCTTGCCAAGCCGGGCCATTTCATGCACGGCGGACCGCTGACCGGCAGCCTGCACATCGTCGACATCGGCATTCCGCCACGGGTGATCGAGGATGCCGGCCTGGGCGGCCACCTGCT
>JALSNT010000296.1 GCA_026986885.1 Desulfobulbaceae bacterium | reverse complement strand
TCATCTCCTCAACATTGAGAACCATCAGATCGTTCGGACAGATGTACATGCAGGCCGTCTTATCGCCGCCCTTGCAACCATCACATTTTGAAGGATCTACGTAACTTGGCATTAAACTACCTCCTCACTTGGATTTTCCTTTATGGCACCGCTCATGCGGAACCAATTAACCTCAGCTTCCTTAACATAATCAACCCGTCCCGGATGCAGCAAATACCACATCGTAATCATAAGACGGAGTGACCATTGGCCAAAAGGAGCAACCTCTTGTTATCCTTGACCTTTTTTTATCAATTATCCGTCAAGGAAAAAATGAACAATCACTCATTTACAACCGACTGAAACATTTAATTTGTAAGGGCGTCAATGTCAAGCAAAATCGTCAAAGGAAACCTTCTCAGAAATTCTTAAGAGACCCATCAGGAATACTCATAAAAAGCCGATATCACTCCTGCCGGATACCACCATAAAGGTACCATTTCCAACTATAATCATCGGCAGTCAGGCGTCCCTTTCCCTAAGTCGCCCCGTTTCATGAAGGACCTAACCTATAACCTGCAAATACCCGGGTCGGCAGTTATGCCCGGAAAAAAAATACGCCGGCATAGCGTCAGGATGCTAATGACCTAAATTGAGCGTTTCGCCCCATATGCAAATAAAAAAATTAGAAAATGAACATTGCAGGTCTACTTGAGTGGAACGAAAGCGGACAAACAGCAACCACTACCTTTGTCTGCTTTCTTTACTGGTAAGCAGCATTGTTTATTCCCTGCGGACAACAGGCACAGAGCGCCATAGATTGCGTCACACCGCAGAGCGGGGTAACGAGGGCTGACATTTCAGGGCACACCGCGGTTCGAAATTCTGCAGTTCGAAATTCGATGTTCGTCGTTATATTGGCTTGCGGGTGAAACCCGCCTTAGTGCCTTATAACTCCCCCTTACCAGCACCTCCCTTGGCCGCGAGCCGTCCGCCGGTCCGACAATCCCCTCTTTCTCCATCATTTCAATCATGCGGGCGGCCCTGTTATATCCGACCCGTAGTCTTCGCTGTACCATGGAAATAGAGGCCTGGCCGGTTTCCGTAACCACGGCTACCGCCTCATCATACTTGGCATCATATTCCCTTTCTTCCCCATCTGTTCCGTCTCCGGTTTCCTCCACCACCTGCATAACCGATTCATCATATTCGGCAGAACCCTGCTCTTTCAGGCAGGCAATCAGTTTTTCCGTTTCTTCCTCCGAAATATAGGCGCCATGTATGCGTTGCAGTTTGGCGGCCCCGGGCGGCAGAAAGAGCATATCTCCCATTCCGAGTAAATGTTCCGCTCCGGAACCGTCCAGAATAGTTCTTGAATCCACCTTGGAAGAGACTTTAAAGGAAATACGGGTGGGAAAATTGGCTTTAATCAATCCGGTCAGCACATCAACAGACGGCCGCTGGGTGGCAAGGATTATGTGCATACCGGCGGCCCTGGCCATTTGCGCCAGCCTGGCGATGGAGGTTTCCACATCCTTGGAAGCCACCATCATAAGATCGGCGAGTTCATCTACAATTATAACCACATAGGGCAGCTTTTCTTCTGCAACCTGATTATACGAGTCAAAGGATTTAACTCGCAGCTCTTCAAGCAGTTTATAGCGGCGTTCCATCTCACGCACGGCCCACAACAATGCCCTGCCGGCCATTTTCGGGTCGACCACCACCGGATGCAGGAGATGGGGAATACCTTCATACGTGGAAAGCTCAATTCTTTTAGGGTCGATCAGCAACAGACGCACTTCTTCCGGAGTGGCCTTGAAAAGAATTGAAGCGATAAAGGCATTAATGGCCACGGACTTACCGGCGCCCGTTGCCCCGGCAATAAGAAGATGCGGCATACGGGCAAGGTCGGCAACGACCGGCCGGCCGATGACGTCAAAACCAAGGGCCAGACTGAGAAGCGAACCGGCATCCCTGTACTCGCCGGTCAATAAAATATCGCGCAGAAAAACGGTTCGGCGCACCGGATTGGGTATTTCTATTCCCAAAGCAGCCTTGCCTGGAATGGAACCAACAACGCGGACCCGGTCGACCTTGAGAACCAAGGCGATATCGTCTGCCAGACCTACTATTTTGTTGATTTTAACTCCGGCTGCCGGAGCAAATTCATACGTCGTCACCACTGGTCCGGGAGATATGCCCTCAACCGTCCCCCGAACACCGAAATCGGCCAATTTAGCCACCAGAATTTTACTTACCCGATAGAAATGTTCCTTATCCACCCGTGGTTGTGTCGATTCATTTTTTTCCAGTAAAGAGAGGGGCGGCAGCTGAAACTCACCCATCGAGGCCGGTTTGAGAATAAATTCATCCGGCTCGGCAGGGGTATCGGCTTGCCGGGGAACAGGTTCATGGACAAGGGGTCGTGCAATTTCAGGTTTTGTGGCCGGGGTAAGCGCCGGCTCGATACTTTCAACAACCGGTTCCCGACTCCGGAGATTTTTCTTGCCGGAGGAAGAAACGGCACGCCTGCCAAGGTTACCACCGGCATCCTTTGCCTTAGCAAAAAGATATTCCATGGTCGCTACCGGCGAAAAACGTACCGCGGCCATTAAAGAAAAAATCAGCAGCAGCACAAGCAACAGAATAGAACCGACATGGCCGATTACGGGCAGCAGCACCCCCTGGACAAGGGTGCCGAGATAACCTCCAGGGGCAATATATTGGGAAGAAAATAAAAACTCCGGCACTGTTGCAAGCAGGCCGGAAGATGAAATCAACAGCCCGGTAATACCGACCATGATAAGGGGCAGGCGACCGATCGATGATCCGGGCAGCAAGGAGGTAATCCCTAAGTACAGCAGAACCAGGACGGGGAAAAACGCCGTCAGCCCCAAAAAAGAGAAGAGATAGCAGGCGATATAAAAGCCGAAGGAACCACACCAGTTTGCCCCCGGCTGTTGAA
>JALSNT010000295.1 GCA_026986885.1 Desulfobulbaceae bacterium | reverse complement strand
CCGTACTCAGATAGCGCTCGCCGGTATCCGGCAGGATGATAACGATACGTTTTCCCTTATTTTCCAGGCGATTGCCGACCTTGACCGCTGCCCGCACAGCAGCGCCCGATGAAATACCGCAAAGGATTCCCTCCCTGCGGGCCAGAATCCTGGCCATGACCAGAGATTCTTCATTATCCACCTGCACGATCTCGTCAACAAGAGAGGGGTCTAAAACTTCCGGTATAAATCCGGCTCCTATTCCCTGAATTTTATGCGGCCCCGGCTCTCCTCCGGAAAGCACGGGTGAAGCGGCCGGCTCCACCGCTATTGCCTTTAACATGGTATGTTCCTTGAGAAAACCGGCAACCCCGGTGATGGTGCCGCCGGTTCCCACTCCGGCAACCAGCATGTCAACCATACCGCCGGTCTGCTCCCATATCTCCGGACCTGTCGTTGCCCTGTGAATAGCCGGGTTGGCGGGATTAGTAAACTGATTGGGCATCCAGGAACCCGGTATTTCTTTTAGCAGTTTTTCCGCACCGGAAATTGCCCCCTTCATCCCCTCGCTGCCAGGTGTCAGCACCAGTTCAGCCCCGAGATGCACCAGCAGTTTACGCCGCTCTATACTCATGGTCTCGGGCATGGTCAACACCAGCCGATAGCCCTTTTCAGCACAGACAAAGGCCAGGCCGATACCGGTATTGCCGCTGGTCGGCTCAATAATAGTACTGCCGGAGCTGATTTTTCCTTCCTGCTCGGCGGCCGCGATCATGGCAACTCCAATCCTGTCCTTAACGCTGCCAAGCGGATTGTTAGATTCTATTTTCGCTAACAATTCGGCGCCGCAATTGATACGAGTAAGCCGGACAAGGGGTGTATGACCAACTGTAGCGGTTAAATTATCACTTATCTGCATCATTATTATCCTTTTTGCCAAGATAGACAAGTTCCGGTTGTTTAAGCAGCACCTTGATATCAGGTCCCACTGATGTGGTTAACCATACGTTACCGCCGATAATGGAGCGGGCACCGATGACGGTATCACCACCGAGAATTGTCGCATTGGCATAAATAATTACATCATCTTCTATGGTAGGGTGCCGTTTGGTGTGCCGCAGCCGCTCTCCGGCATCACGCGGCAGAGACAGGGCGCCAAGGGTAACCCCCTGGTATAAACGGACCCGGTCACCTATGTCGGTGGTGGCGCCGATGACCACTCCGGCCCCGTGATCAATAAAGAAACTGGAACCGATACGGGCTTCGGGATTTATATCAATGGTGGTGCGATGATAGCCGTATTCACTCATGATCCTGGGAATAATCGGCACCTCCAGCTCAACCAGCCTGTGGGCCAGCCGATAGACCATGGTGGCAAACAGACCGGGATAGCTGAACACGACCTCATCAGCATTGGCAGCAGCAGGATCACCGATAAGAGTGGCCTCGATATCGGTTTCAAGCTGTTCCCGGATAGTGGGCAGCGAGGCGACAAACTCCTCGGCAATCCGGTAACTGCGCTCTCCACATTTGCTGCATGCCTGATTATGGCGAAAACAGTCATGGCGGATGGCCGAGCCGACCTGCCTGGCCAGCCGCTCATACAAGATATTGATCTTCTGACCGAGATGATATTCCAGATTATCCGGTGTCAGAATCATATCCGTAAAATAGCCGGGAAACAGTATCTGCTGCAGCTCAAGAATCAGACTGATCACCCCGTCCTTGGAAGGGATGGGGACCGGCTCAATGTGGCTCGTTTTACCGCCGGAGCGAAACATAGCGCATAAATGCCGCACTACTCCGGGGATACAGTTTGCCTGGATAACGTCAAATGCCGGTTCACTGTTACATGAGCCGTCTATTCGTTCTTTTTTTCCCATAACTGATCCATCCGGTTTTCCACATGATTTTTTTTATCCGGTGCCCGCCGCTCACCTGTTAACATACCACAATGTATCTGGATAATGTCAAGAAAAATTCTTGGAATCCATTGGCAGTAAAGCATATTGACATAATCCGTACAAACCATTTTCCGATTTTTTCATAAAACAGACCACCGCTGTTTCCCCTTTAATAACATGACCAAGCTGTTCCAGTGCGACCGCCGAAAAAGGATAAAAAATTCCCTGCTTGAAGAAACGGTTGCGCTCCCGTTCCGTATACAGCGGCGCCCAGGCAAGAGGCATGGACTTTCGCAAGCCGGTTCGCAGGTCGGCAAGGGAATGCGCTCGCAAAGCATGGGGAAGAAAACGATGGCCGCAGCGCAGCCAGTCAAAGATGAGCAGTTCTCTGAGCAGGTCGCAATCAGGCCGCGCCGCCAGATAACCAGTCAGAAGTTCAAGCATCAGCTCGTGGGTCGGCGCCCGTTGAAAAAAATCCACTTCATTACATACACTAAGCAGTTCCCGGAAGAAGACAAACACATTTTCACCTGTTTGCCGGAGATATTGCCACAGGGAGGGAAAATAGCGATTATTGTAAAAACGCTCCACACATTCGCCAAAGAGGAAAAGTTCCGCCAGCGTCCGGCTGTCCATGGTTGCGGTTGCCAGCACCTCGTAGGGAGGACGGCCGCAGTGAACAATATCAAACCGGTCTGCCTCTCCGGCCAGCGGCGTTGCCGGCAATACCTTGAGCAGTCCCATCTGGATGTGGTGGGGCAGGCAGGAAAAAACCCGGCAAAAGGAGTCGGCAAAGCTTTGCCGGTCATCTTCAGGCAGGCCCAGAATGAGATCAACGTGCAGATGGATATTTTCCGCGGCCCGTAACCGATGGATGGTTGCAAGGGCCCGCTCCACATCCATGTTTCGGTGTACGGCGGCCAGGGTTTTTGTATTGGTTGACTGGACCCCGATTTCAAACTGGAAAAGCCCGACCGGCACCGCCTTTAAAAAATCAAGCTGTTCTTCAGTAAAGCGATCAGGGGCCACTTCAAAATGAAAACGGGTGCCGCCGCCGATTGCAACGATT
>JALSNT010000294.1 GCA_026986885.1 Desulfobulbaceae bacterium | reverse complement strand
TAAACCGGAACGCTGAATCCCGGTATTCATATAGGCTTCATTATCATAACAGATGAAGATCATATCTTCACCCCGTTCACAGGCGCCGGACAGGGCCTGGATGCCGATATCGCCGGTACCGCCGTCGCCCGCCCAGGCAACGACATTGACATCATCTTTGCCCAGGGCCTTCATGGCTCCACAGACACCGGATGCCGCCGCCCCGGTCGAAGCAAAGGTTACATTGACGACCGGCAGCCTGGTCGTTGATATGGGGTACAGCCCCTGCAGTACCGTCAGACAGCTTGGGGGCACGACAAGGATGGTGTTTTTGCCCAGGGCCTTCAGCCCGATTTTATAGATAATGGAGAGTCCGCAGCCGGCACACGCTCGGTTTCCGGGGTGGACAAATTCCTCTTCCGTCAGGTTTACTATCGTGGTCTTTTTTTCCATAATTATTCTCTACCCGTCCTTAGGCGCTGTACAGCGCCTTCGGCGGAATTGCGCATTTTCAATTCGGAATTCTTCCCCTGCCTTACAATTTCAGCCCGATCCAGCGGGGAGCATCTTCGGCAGTCCCGGGATCGGCACAGGCTTGCCGTAAAGTGGTAAGAAGTTGCTCCGTCTTAATCTCCCGGCCGCCTAAGCCTAAAATAAAATTCTGGATGGTGGGCCGGTCGGCAGTGGTATAGAGGGCGGATTTGATATCGGCATAAAGAGCGCCCTGGTTGCCGTAGCTGAGGGCCTTTTCAAAAACAATGACATGCTTCTTCCCGGCCAGGGCACCGATAATTGCTTCATCCGGGAACGGTCGGTACATCTGGACGCCCATGACGCCGACAGGTACACCATCTTCCCGCATGGCATCAATGACATCACGTAAATGATAGGACAGCGAACCGATGCAGACGGCAACAAAATCAGCGTCATCACATTTGTATTCCTCGACAAAGGGATGGCCGCCGCGGCCGAATTCCTTTTGGTAGTCGGCATCAATCTCTTTGTACACCCCAAGAGACGCCCTGAGGTCTGCCTGCAGCCGATGTCTGATCTCGATATAGCCGGGCTTCATCGTCCCGTTTTGATCGGGACGCACATCCGGCAGGGTAACCGGATTGAAGTTGCCGGGATTTTCCGGGTCAAGGAAATCTTTTGCCTTGAAGGGCGGGAGAAATCCATCCACCTTTTCCTGGTCCGGCCGGTCAAAAGGCATGTAGGTATGAGAGAGGAGATAGCCGTCATAACAGACCATAACCGGAATGGACACGGTCTGGGCCAGGCGGAAGGCCTTGATAACGGAATCTATAATCTGCTGATGGTCATTGGCATAGATCTGAATCCAGCCCACGTCCCTCTGGGCAATGGTGTCCTGCTGGTCGTTCCAGACCGTCCACGGGGCGCCGATCCCCCGGTTGGCCACACACATGACAATGGGGAGTCGTGCGCCCACCGCCCAGTGGAGTTGTTCATTCATGTAGAGCAGGCCGTTGGCGCTGGTGGCGGTAAAGGCCCTGGTACCGGCGGTCGAAGCGGCTATACATACGGCCATGGCGCTGTGCTCGCTCTCCACCGGGATATACTGCGCGTCCAGCTCTTCCGCTTCAACAAACTCGGAGAGTTTTTCCGTAAGCGGGGTCTGGGGTGTTATCGGATATGCCGCTATCACCTGGGCCCGCGACAGTTTTACCCCTGTCGCGGCGGCGACGTTTCCGGAATCAATGATATGCATTGTTTATTTCTCCTCCTTAATCGGTGTTGCCTCATCAACCATGGTGATGGCCCCGGCCGGACATTCTTCTGCGCAGATACCGCAGCCCTTGCAATATTCATAATCAATCACCGGCGGTATTGTTTTGGAAACAGCGCAGTCCGGGCAGTAGAGCCAACAGGTAAAACATGCCATTTTATTTGTTTTGGCCGGGATACAGACCTTGAGGTTT
Organism: Desulfobulbaceae bacterium; assembly: GCA_026986885.1. Next base: position 1,037 of record JALSNT010000294.1, on the reverse strand, counting down.
ATTTCCGGGCGTAACACCCGCCAGGAGCCGGTCTTGCCGCCGTCACCGGGGCCGGGAGTTCCTCGTGATATTATTTCTTCAAAATGTTCGCTTGTCATTTACTTCCTCCAAGAGCGGTATTGTCATAAGCAAGTTGTGCCGCTTTTGCGTTCAGTTCCGGACGCTTGCCACTAAATTCTTTTTGTATGGCCGCCAGCAGAACATCAATTTCCACCAGACCGGTGGCCCTGGAAAAGACGCCGATAATTCCGGAGTTGACAATCCCCGGCGGCAGGCCCGCCTGGACCGCATGCCGGGTCACATCACTGACGGCCACTTTACGGCCCTGAAAATCATATTCTTCCGGGGATTTTGCCCCGTTGAGGATAACAAGGCCGTCCTCCTTCAGGCCGCCGGTCACGTCCACCTCATCAAGCAGGGTATGGTCCAGCACTATGACCATATCCGGCGTGGTAATCGGCGAAAGATCATAGATCTTTTCCCTGGAAATTTTAAGCGACGTAAAAACTGCGGCGCCCCGTCTTTCCGTGCCGAATGTGGGCGTCATGACTGCGCCTTTATATCCCGAGGCAAAGGCGGCGTTGGCAACAATCTTTGCCGCCGTAATCGCTCCCTGGCCTCCCCGTCCGTGCCATCGTATTTCAAGTATATCTTTTTTCATAATTCACCGATTATAGATGTTCATCTTTTTCCAAGACCTGAATTAAGGTTTCAGAAAAACGGTTTCAGCGCCGTTCAGCAATACCAGCAGTTCACAGGGTTTTCAACTTATTCTTTTGCCTGTACATGCACGTTTTCCGGCTTGCAACCGAGTTGTCCCCGCTCTTCCGGCCGCAGCTCACGGACCGTGAAAATCAGTTCTGCCGCAGATTCAGGGAATAATCCAATATTCCTTTCTTGCTTCTTCCAGGTTATTCCTGATTTTTTTTTCTTGATTTTTTTCTTGATGCCAACCGCGAAAAGTTTATATGGTGATGCCCGTTAATAATAAATTACCCGCTGCAAAGCTGTGTTTTTTTCAAAAATTGCCTGAAGAA
>JALSNT010000293.1 GCA_026986885.1 Desulfobulbaceae bacterium | reverse complement strand
TCGATATTCACCAATAAATATGCGGAAGGTTACCCTGGTCGCCGGTACTACGGTGGCTGTGACTATGCCGATGAGGTTGAATCCCTTGCCGTTACCAGGGCGAAAAATATCTTTGACGCAGAATACGTCAATGTGCAACCCCATTCCGGAAGTCAGGCCAATATGGCCGTGTATTTTGCCACTTTAAAACCCGGTGATAAGGTTTTGGGGATGGACCTTGCCCATGGTGGTCACCTGACCCATGGTGCGAGCGTCAGCTTTTCTGGGAAATTGTTCAATTTTATTTCCTATGGGGTGCAGCGTGATACGGAAACCATTAACATGGAAGAGGTTGAACGAATAGCATTTGAAAACAGACCGAAAATGATTGTTGCCGGTGCCAGTGCTTATCCGAGGATTATTGATTTTGAGGCTTTTCGGCATATTGCCGATCAGATAGGTGCCCTGTTCATGGTTGATATGGCCCATATCGCCGGTTTGGTTGCCGCTGGAGTTCATCCTTCACCAGTTCCCTATGCTGATTTTGTGACAACCACCACCCATAAGACATTACGAGGGCCGCGCGGCGGTCTGATTCTGGCTCGGGAAAAACATGCCAAAGTCCTTGATTCTAATATTTTTCCTGGTATTCAAGGAGGACCGCTTGTCCATGTGATTGCCGCCAAAGCAGTAGCCTTTAAAGAGGCCATGGATGAAAAATTTATAACATATCAGAAACAGGTGGTGACCAATGCCGCCATACTGGCCTCTGAACTGCATCGGCACGGATTTCGTATCGTTGCCGGTGGCACTGATAACCATCTCATGCTCCTTGATTTAAGCAGTAAGAATATAACCGGCAAAGAGGCGGAAATTCTCCTTGAAGATGCAGGCCTGACCGTCAACAAAAATGCGATTCCATTTGATACCCAGTCGCGTTTTGTAACCGGCGGCATACGGTTGGGGACTCCGGCTGTTACTACGCGCGGCTTGAAGGAACCGGAAATGGTGATGATTGCCGACTGGATAAACAGGGCGATAAGTGATCGAACTCCTGCAGTCCTCGGACAAATTCGACAGCAGGTACGCATGTTGTGTGATCGTCTGCCCATTTATCCCGACCTTCCAGGTATGATCAATAGCCGGAGAAAATAATGAAGTGTCCCTATTGTGATCATCTTGATAATCGGGTTATTGATTCCAGATTAAATAAAGATAAGACTATAACGCGCAGGAGAAGGGTGTGCGCACATTGTGAGCAACGATTTACCACCTATGAACGGATAGAGCTCATGTTGCCTATGCTGGTAAAAAAAGATGGCCGCCGGGAAGCATGGGATAGGGGAAAAATTATAACCGGCCTGGAAAAAGCGTGTGAAAAACTACCGGTCAGTATTGCCGATATTGATGCATTTGTTGATGAAATAGAACGTAAACTGCAGGACACCGGTGGCAAGGAAGTTACGACGAGTACCATCGGCGAGTGGGTCATGGAGGCATTGCCGGAGCTGGATGAGGTTGCCTATGTTCGTTTCGCTTCCGTGTATCGACAGTTCAAAGATGTCAATGAGTTTATGGCTGAATTGAAACATTTTATCGGTGACCGTGAAGACCGGTAAACAAAAGAACCGACACGGATTGATACTTCCTTGAGGATATGTCCGGATGGCAGAACATGATCGTCATTATATGGAAATTGCCTTACAAGAGGCGCGAAAGGGACTTGGCAGAACTTCTCCCAATCCCTGTGTAGGAGCGGTTATCGTAAAGCATGGCCGAATAATCGGACGTGGCTATCATCAAAAAGCGGGCACACCGCATGCAGAAGTACATGCCCTGGGTGCAGCCGGTGATGATGCCCGTGGTGCGACCATGTATGTTACCCTGGAACCATGTAATCATACCGGCAGGACACCGCCCTGCAGTCATGCCGTCTATGAGGCAGGTATTGAACGAGTCGTTATAGGGCTCAAAGACCCGAATCCCCTTGCCGAAGGTGGCAGCAACTATCTCAGGCAGCGTGGTGTGGAGGTGGTTACCGGGGTTTGTGAAAAAAAGTGTAGAGAAATTAACGCTCCTTTTTTAAAGCACATAGCTACAGGGGTGCCCTGGGTGGTAATGAAAGCCGCTCTCAGTCTCGACGGCAGGATAACCTATCAACAGGGAAGGGCCGGTTCCATAACCGGAAAAACAAGTAAAGAATTTGTTCACGGTTTACGTAACAGGCTGGATGCTATTCTTATCGGTGCCGACACGGCTGCTATAGATGATCCATCGTTGACGACACGTCTTGATGGCCAGGAAAGCAGGGATCCCCTGCGAATAATTATCGACAGTTGCCTGCGAACGGATCTTGATTTAAAATTATTTAGCCAGGAATCCGCAGCCGAGACGTGGATTTTTTGCATAGATTCTCCTCTCGTGCAACCCAGAAAGGAATTGTTTGAACGGGCGGGGATAAAGGTTTACAGTGTTGCTGCAACTCAGACGGGACGGGTTGATCTGAGAGAGGTCCTGCGAGTTCTTGGTGAAAATAATATACTTTCCCTGCTGGTCGAGGGCGGAGCGAGTATTTTCGGATCTTTCCTCAGCTTAGGGCTGGTTGATGAAATATATCTTTTGCTGGCTCCTTTTTTTATCGGTGACCAGGGGCGTCCCCTGCTGGATGGGTATGGAGTCGGCGATCCCGGGCAGGTGATCAGACTTAAGGATGTCAGCATCAGGCAACTGGATGATGATTCCCTTATTCATGGGGTGTTCCCATGATTTTTTTGATTGATTGCCAGTGAGTAAGCAAATGCTTGCGATTGTTAAAAGTTAATGACAGTGTCAGGGTATCGTCTTCAAAAGACGCCGCCGGCTGCAGATCTATGTTGTCCGGTATCAATAATTCTTGCTGGAACCTGGCAAATTCTTTTTTCGCCCCATGTATTCGGGGAAAGCATTTTTCTTTAAGCCGGCGCAGTAAAGCCGTCGCC
>JALSNT010000292.1 GCA_026986885.1 Desulfobulbaceae bacterium | reverse complement strand
TCGGCATATCCTGGAGCGGGAAACCGGGGTTCGGTCGGCAAAAGATCTCGATGCGCAGGGATTTCGCCGTTTAATGCACTATTTCACCCGCAGTCGCCACTACCGTGACCGACGGGACGGTATCACCTTTCGCCAGAAACTCTACATCAGAAACCTTGTTCGTGATCTCGGCTGGGACGGCCGCCACTTTGCCAACTGGCTGAAAAAATATCATAAAAAGGATGGGCTTGAGCGTTTAAGTAAAAGAGAGGCAAGCAAGGTAATCGTTGGATTGAAAAAGATTCTTGAACATGCGATAGAAAGATAAAATTACCAAGGACAAGGCTGGTGAATTACGTCGTTACCTACTGGGTTCCTCCGGATACATCCGAGGCGCGGAAAAAAGCGCTCTGCATGTATTTTGATCTGCAACGGAAAACAAAAGAGCGTTTTGGCTGTCATCAGACAATTGTGACCAATGTTGATTACCCTCACGCCGTGCCTCTTGTTCTGCCGCCGGGATTTCTTCCCAGGCACGGTATCCTCGCCAAATGGTTCGGCCTGGGACAGATGATCGACAGCGGCATGAGATGTCCGATCATGATGCATGATCATGACGTATTTATCCGCGCACCCATTGCCTATGATATGGAGGCCATGTATTCCGCGTACGCACGGGACGGGTATGTTTCCGATCAGATTATTATCATCCCGCCAATGCGGAAGAATGATGTGATGAATTACATCAACCGGCTTCGCAGTTTTACTTTCCAGGGTGGTTTCCGTAATGGCTATGGATGCGAGATTCGCCACGAGGGAAGATATTCTTCTGAAATAGTCCAGATGAAAATGCAGCCCCGACCGTTTGCGAATACGCCTGCAAAGCCAACAATAACTCTGCAGGATGTGGTGAGTTTTGATATTCAGGATACCCACTCCCTGGACCGGGGAACTGCCGACTGTCCTCCGATATCTGATGAAGTTCAGGCCGTCCACGCCCATTTAAACAGGGGCGCAGTAACGGCTTCTCTTATGGAATGGCTCAACAGGTCGCCTTGATGTGGGAACAGGATGCCTGCTGAAAAGGACTAAGCTTTTTTCGCCATGCTGCCTTAGCCGGGGTCGGCAAGAGGAAAAAAGCTCTCAGGCAAAATGATTTTCCAGCCGGGAAATGGCTTTTTCAAGTTCGCTGCGGGCAACAGCAAAGTTGAGCCGGAACCAGCCCTCACCGGCAGGTCCATAGACAAGACCATTGGAAAGCCCCAGACCGGCTTTATGGATCAATTTTTTATTGATCGCATCATGGGCGAGACCGGTACCGCGAAAATCCAGCCAGGCAAGAAAGGTGGACTCCGGCAGCATCATGGAGAGTTGCGTAAGCGGCGCCAACCGCTTGGCTAATAGATTTCGATTCGCCGCAAGATAGCTGATCAGCGCTTCTTTAAATTGTTGGCCTTCACCGGATAAAAGAGCCTGGATGGCGGTCTTGGCTAACAGATTGATGTCACCGGTATGGGTGCGTTCGCTTTCGGCCTGAAAACGTCTGCGCAACGTCTTGTCGGCAATCAGAACAAAGGAGGGTTGCAGGCCGCTGCAATTAAATGTCTTGCCGATGGAATGGGCCAGCACCGTTATGCCGCCGGCCCCCTTGATGGCCAGCACCGAGGTGTGGCGGTTGGGCGGGTAGACAATATCGGAGTGAATCTCATCGGCAAGGAGCAGGATGTCATTGTCCCGGCAGATATGGACCAGTTTTTCCAGTTCAGCCCGGCTCCAGACCCGACCACCGGGGTTCTGCGGGTTGCAGAAGAGCAGCATTTTGACCTTTCCGGCCCGGCATGCCTGTTCAAAGGCCGTAAAGTCGATATCATACCGCCCATCATCAAGGAGCAGAGGAATATTGACAACCCTGCGGTCTTGATTGCTGATTGCAGGGTAGAACCGTTCATAGACCGGAGAAAAAAGCGCCACCCCCTCCCCTTTCCTGGTGAATGCCGCAATTGCGTTACAGATGGTGGTGACCACGGAAGGGGAAAAGAGAATCGAACCGGGACCAACAACTACCTCGTGCTCTTTTTCCATCCACCACTGTACCGATTGTTTCAATGCCTGGCTCTGCACCGTATAACCGTAGCAGGGATGTGCTATTCGTTTGCTCAGGGCATCCTGCAGAAACGGTGGCGCCGGTAAATCCATATCCGCCACCCAGAGCGGCTGCACATTTTCGTTGCCGAAAACCTGGGCGCGAACGTCGTACTTGGCCGCATCGGTATTTTCACGGTCAACCGGCAGGTCGAAATCCGGAATTATTTGTGTTGCCATACTGTTCCTTAATTGACTTGTGAAAATCCTGAATTTCGATATGGCAAGCATATGGAGCACAGGTATTTTCGATTAAAATATATTTGCATATCCAGCGGTTAGAATGGTATAAAAGAGCAACTCATTATACAAAGAAACAGTATATGAGAAAGTGATTTTTTAAAAATTTACAACAAGCGTCAAGGGAGCGACCAGGTAGAAACAATGAAGCGTACCGATGAGCTGCCTGATACACCGCTGCCTCCTCTCCTGCCGGATTTTGCCGCCCTGCTGGAACGTAACGATCAATGCTCTTATATTCATGAACTTTCCCGGCTGGGATTGTCTTGGTTATTTGAATTTGCAATTCCGCTGCTGGCCGCCCATTGTGCTCCACTTCGGCAATTCTCTTCCGAGCTGCCTGCTGCTCCCCGTGGCCGGCTCCTGCTGCTGGCCCTGGCTCCGGCAGCGGAACTGTCCCTCGCCGAGCTTGAAAAAATCTATCAAACGTGCATTGATACGGATGATCTTGAGGCGGCCTGCGGCTGTATCGGGCTGGCTCTGCAGGGTATTACCGACAGCGGTCGTGACTTCACCCGTTTTCACAGTTGGCTGAACAAGGCCGACTCTCTGGGCTTGGACAGCTCTATTTCTCCCCTTGCCCGGGCGTATCTGCTCTTTC
>JALSNT010000291.1 GCA_026986885.1 Desulfobulbaceae bacterium | reverse complement strand
CGAAAACCGGTACCCATCCAGATACTGACGACAGATCAGCGCTCCGTTGAACAGACTATCATCGGAGAGAGGTCTGTTGGCATCATAACAAGTCTCCGAATTATTCTTTTTTGCTGCCATCCGATAACTTGTTGATCAGCAGACCGGTGAGAATCTTTGGATAAAAATAGGTGGATTTATGGGGCATGATCTCTCCCTTGTCCGCAACATCGGTGACCTGTGATATCCTGGTCGGATTAAGCAGAAACAGCAGGGGCGTGGAGTCGGATTCCTTCACACTCTCCTTGACCGCCGCATCAAGGGCCTTATTCGTGTCGCTGAAATAGGTTATCAGGTGATCCTGGACGCATTTCTCGTGACTCAACTCAAAAATACCCTGCAGGAGGATATCGGATAACACAACTACATCCAGCCCCTGAAGGACCTGGTCCCGGCCGGCAATGATTTTGCTGTTCATGGCTTCCGGTTTGGCCTGCAGGAGAAAACCTCGGTCTTCACCGGCATGATACATACCCAGAGCCACCAGGCCACTGTCCAGGGCCAGTTCATCCATGCGCATCTGCAGGGCATCAACCAGCCATTCCCGACTGCCTCCGGTCAATTCTTCAACCGTAAAAGAAGGTTCAAGCATGCTAACGGCCTTGTCTGCAGACAGTTTGCCCGGCAGATGAAGCAGTCTATGGGTAGGAAGAACGGACAATCCAGGATCTTCACAGGCGCAGAGATACATCATGATGAAATTATAGGGACTGTCGGCGGCAAGATCGCGATTTCTTGCCCTGGCCCGTTCCCGACAGGCCAGGGCAGTCGTATAACGATGATGCCCATCGGCAATATAGAGAGATTTATCGGCAAACAATCGGGTAACCCGGGCCAGGGTGGCCGGGTCGGAAACCCGCCACAGGGTATGCACATTCCCATCAGGGTCCTTAGCCCTTGCCAGGGGTTCCGGTTCCCTGGCCTTTTCCAGCAGAGCGATAATCTCCTGCTCAGGATCGGAATACAGGGAAAAAACCTTGGAAAACTGGGCGCCGCATTCGTCCATCAACTCCAGGCGATCCTGAATAACGCCGCTAAAGGTTTCTTCATGGGGTTTGACAATCCCCTCGGAAAAATCCGCCAGCCCGACCAGGCTGACAAGGCCTTTCCTGGTCATTTTCCGTCCGGAAGGATGCAGATAATCGATAAAATAAAGATAAAGCGCAGGCGTGGTATCACGAACCAGGATCTCATCGTCCTGCCAGTCGTCAAACCGTTCATGGGCCTCGACGTAGCGCCTGCTGCCTTCCCTGGTCTTCTGCCCGGTATTACGCAGATCGAGTTGGATCATATTATGGGGATTTTTTTTCAAAAAAGCAGCTCCCGCCTTTTCATCGATTACATCGTAGGGCGGGGTAAGCACTTCTTCAAGGGCAGATATTTTTTCGGGATTATAGCGAACCCCTCGAAACGGAGCGATAACAGCCATATATTTATCTCCATGGCACTGGCAAAGCACGTGCAATCCTGCTACAATGCCCTATGGTTGAATCATTAAAGTTGTAAATTGAGTAAGTTCCTGAAGTGAAAAAAGTATAATCTCTCTGCTTACCATCTTCACGGGACAGGATGCAAGGGAGATTTTTCCCATTATACAAGAGAGCAACGGCAAACATCTGCTGATTGCTTGTTCATGCCGCTTCACCTTAAATTTCGGAGAATTTTATGGATATTTTTATTAAAACCCATTTTTCCGGGGGCCACCATTTACGGGATTATCCCGGTAACTGTGAACATCCCCATGGCCATAACTGGAAGGTACAGGTCACCGTCCGTGCGACGAAACTCGATCATTTAGGAATGGGGATTGATTTTAAGACATTAAAGAAAGAGGTTAACAAAGTCATTGACGAGCTTGATCATCATGACCTGAACACGCTTCCGGCTTTTGCCGACATCAACCCCTCTTCCGAACATATTGCCATGCACATCTTCAACGCATTGAGGGAACCGCTGCAAACGGATCGATATTCGCTGCATGCTGTCCAGGTGCGGGAAACCGATACCAGCGGCGTCATTTATTACGGCGACTGACTTGTTGCGCATCTCCGAACTTTTTTACTCCATCCAGGGCGAGTCAACATGGGCCGGCCTGCCCTGCGCCTTTATTCGATTGACAGGATGCAATCTACGGTGCAACTATTGTGACGCCGACTATACCTGGTCGGAGCCCGGCAGGGAATACTCCGTTGCCCGGATCATGCAGTGGCTGGAACGTTATCCCGGCGTCCTGACGGAAATTACCGGCGGAGAACCTTTGCTTCAGGATGATATCCACCTGTTGACCCGGCAGCTCATTGACAAAAGACATCAGGTTTTGATAGAAACAAATGGGACGATATCTCTTGCCAAGATACACCCGCAGGCCGTCGTTATCATGGATATTAAATGCCCGGATTCGGGCATGGGCGAAAAATTCCACCAACAAAATATTGATCTGCTTCGGCAGCGGCAAAACAGTGGTTGCCGGGATGAAATCAAGTTTGTCCTAAGCTCGGATGCTGATTTTGACTGGGCCATTGACTTTGTCCGGAAATATGATCTGCATCTATTGGCACCGGTACTGTTCTCACCGGTTGCCGGAAAACTTGCGCCAAGACGACTGGCCGAACGTATCCTTGCCTCAAATCTACCGATAAGGCTGCAACTGCAATTGCATACCCTGCTCTGGCCGGATCAAAAGCGCGGAGTCTGACCAGGGTCTGATTGATGGGTTAAGGGCCGGGCAACGAGTTGGATCCCCGACAACAACATTAGGGGATGACGATGAAGCTACCGGGATACAAATGACAACCAATACAACTTTTCACTATACAATCCGCTAACTAAATGGAGTTGCATTATGCCTGAAGTAGCGTCCTCGCATGTTGGAATTATCGGCCTTGGTTACGTGGGCCTGCCCCTGGCCGTCGAGTTCAGTAAAAAAATTC
>JALSNT010000290.1 GCA_026986885.1 Desulfobulbaceae bacterium | reverse complement strand
ACTGCTCATGCGGCAGGGTAATATTCAGGCCGACCGAAGTAGCGCCGACATCAAAGGCGCCGCGATTGGCCGCCTCCATGATACCGGGTCCGCCACCGGTGATCAGGGTCAACCGGTTGTCGTCGGGACCCCGACCGGCCGCACCTACCAGGCGGCCGAATTCCCGGGCCACGTCATAATAATGACATTTTTCCAGCAAACGGCAGGCAATGGCCAGTTTACGGCGTAGCTCTTCATTGTCGGGGTCCTCGCGCAGTTCCTTTTCCAGGTGTTCAACCCGGCGCTGGATGGCCTGGGGTTCTTTGATTCTGGTGGAGCCGAAGGCAACAATGGTATGTTCAATACTGCGCCGCTGCAGCTGCAGTTCAGGTTTCAGATAATCTATCTGCAGGCGAACCCCCCTGGTATCATAGCTGTCGAGGAAATGAACATCCTCATCGGCCTGCATATAGGTGGGGCTGGCCATGATGGCCTGTACCCTGGCCCAGGCATCGGGATCATCTTCCGGTTCCTTGGGACGATGCCAGGGCAGGGGTTCTTTGCGGACATGGCCCCCGGCGCGTCCCTTCTTCCCACGAGATTTATGGCTACTGCTCATATTCCTGTTGTTCCTCCATTTGCGACATCGGCAGAATGAAATAAAAGTTGTTGCCCTCGGGCGTTGGTTCACAGCCGACCCGGCCGCCATGCACTTCAATTACCCGGCGGATAAAGTCCAGACCGTGCCCCGAACCCTCAATGCCGTAGCTGTTCGCCAGCCGATGCCCTTCCCGAAAAATTGCCGTTCGTTCTTCCTCGGACAGCGGCGGACCGGTGGTAAAAACATTAAATTTTATTCCCTGGTGCCCTGGCACGGGAAAATTATCTACCATTTCCGCTCCATAGGCCATCGCCTTGCGTGGTTTTCCCCGGTGATCAATAACCTCGCGCGTATATTTGACCGCATTGGAAAAAAGATTGGCATACACCTGGGAAAGAAGACCAACATCCACCATCAGGGGAAAATCCTGCTGATACATATTAACAGGCCTCTCTATGGTGATGCCCTGTCGTTCAAGTTTTTTCTTATAGAGATCAAGCTGGGGCAGGATGATATCACGTTCAACAAAACAACGGGTAGGTTTTAACACCAGGTGTCCTTTTTTAAAATGCTGCTCCCGAAATAAACTTTCCAGGTAGAGGGAAATCTGGGTGTGGTGTTTAAGCAGTTCCCGGTGAGATTGTTCCAGGGCCTCACGCTGATGACGGCAGTAATCAATATTTTTTATAACGTCCTGAAGAGAAATTCCGTTTTCGGCCATGGCCCTGGCCTTTTCCTCAAGTTGCCGTAAGCCGTCAAGCTGTTTTTCCATCTGCCGCAGCAGATATTTCAGATGCATGTTGGGTACAATGATATTATGGCCGATATCCCGGCCCAGGGAGTTGAGAAACTTCAGGTGTTCCAGATGGCGGTTGGCAATGAGACGATTGTTGAGTTTATTCCCGATCCATCGGGTGAGAATTTGAAAAAAATGGTGGTCTTCTTTGCTGATATTGTCCAGCGGTGAAACTGCATATAACCCCAGCAGTGAATGGCTGGCAAAATAGGGATCGGGATCATACAATTCCTGCTCCCCCTGTTTTGTCCGCGGCTCCTGCCTGCCCGTTCCCGTACGAGGAAAAAGAGGATAAAACCTGCGATTGTTCCGGTCAACCGTGGCCCCGATATCGGTTCCAGGTACTGTATCATCGAGCTGCGGCGGTTCGATCAATCCAGCCCTGCTGTCACAAACCCGCAGGAAATGTTTTGTTTTTTGATTAAAAAGATAAAACTCCGCCTGCATATCACCTAAAAACAGAGGCACGGTGACACACACCTGAAAGAAGCGTTCCAGAGAATGATCATTATGGATGATATCGACAAAGGCCTTGAGCAGGGTATCATGCAGCAGGTCCAGCCGTGTCTCCCGATAGAGACGCATGGACTGCGACAGGGCATCGGCAAATGGCTGCAGAGCCGGCGCAACCCGGAGATCGGGAACATTCACGAATTCTCTCCTCTACAACCGCACCGTGAGAACATCACAGGGCGCACTGTTGACAATTCCCGACGCCACCGAGCCGAGCAATCGCTCAAGTCCATGCCGGCCATGACTGCCGACAACAATCAGGTCGATATCATGTTCCTTTGCATGGGAGATAATAGTTGCTTTCGGAGAACCGACCAACAACCGCACATCGGCTGTATTCTCTATCCCCAGCTCATCGGCCAGAGTGGCGAGCTGCTGCTCGGCCGCATCCTGCAAACTCTGCTGCAGGGCAAACCGCTCTTCAACAACGGGTTCATAAAAATCATCATAGAGAATAAAATCGTCAAAGACATGCACCAGACTGAGCCGCGCCTGATACTTGTCGGCCATCTCCCTGGCCCGTTGTCCGGCCCGCCGGGCATGGGCTGAAAAATCCGTCGCCAGCAGGATTTGTTTATACGGCAGAAGATGTTCTTCGCTGTCCTGATTCCGCTTAGTTGCTCTTGTTTCTTCACTCATGATCCAATCCGTGGCCTCCGGTTTTCTGGTTACGGGAAAAGAACGCAGATTAGGCGCGCTCATGCATTACCACCGGCCGCTGCCGCCAATGGCAACAACATTTTCCGCATTGACGGCAATAGTTTTAAACATGGTAACCTCTATAAAAAATTCCGATTACCACTGAAACTCTGCCAGCCTGAAATTATGGGTACCATCGCTCCTGCCGGTAAAATATAGTGATATGAATGCAGGCTTAAATAAAGCAACAGGCAATCTGTTGTTGCGGCTTTAGCGATATTATCCCTTTTTGCTGAACAATGATGGCAATTAAAAAAGAATTAAACATACAATCCCCGCCGGCGCAAGACACGATAGGTAAGTATCTTTACTGCATCGTTAAAAACAAACCAGGCCAGGGCATATGCCCACATATAGGCCGCATAGGTCCAGCCGATGGCCGG
>JALSNT010000289.1 GCA_026986885.1 Desulfobulbaceae bacterium | reverse complement strand
TGGTTTTGCGTGACCTTTTTATCCTGCGTGTAGATAAAGAATTATCATACGGTGAACGTAAGATGATGGAAACCGCGAAGAGTTTACTGATTAAAGAGCTCTCCCTTGCCCAGGACCTTGAGGAAGAAGAGATAGAACAGCAGATAGAAAAACTTTTTACTTGAGGGTCTGAGTCGAGCGATTTTTATTTATCCGCTTCACTGCCGCTCCATGATGCGAATTTTGAGCCGTTTTGTTGTAGTTCGGTCTATCTGGAATGGTTCAGCAGTAAGGAATGAAACGCAGACTCCGGACGGGAAGAAAAGGTCAATTCATTGCCTTAGGGTTCAATTCCTGTCATAAAAAAACAAGAAAATGAACATTGCAGGTCTATTATTTGAGTGGGACGAAAGCGGACCAACAGCAACTACTACCTTTGTCTGCTTTCTTTAGTGGTAATCAGCATTGTTTATTCCATGCGGTTAACAGGTGCAGAGCGCCACAGGTTGCGTCACACCGCAGCGGTGTGACGAGAGCGAATATTGTTTGTTTGCGATGTCACCCATAAAATCTACTTCTGCGGTTCGAAATTCGATATTCGCAGTTATGTTTGGTTGCTGGTGAAATCCTGCCTTGCAGGCTTACGCCCTTGCTGTCTTTTTCACCTTATTACATCTTAAACCGGCAAACTTTTTCAGGTAGCTCACAGGCTAAATACAGGCGGACTGCATACATTGTCTGAACAGATTATTGTTTCCTCCTCCCAAGTCGGCCTGCGGCTGGATCATTTCCTTGTCCGGTGCTGCCCGGATCATTCTCGATCCGCGCTTGCCCGATTGATTCGAACCGGCGATGTTCTTGTTAATAATGGTCCGGTTAAGGTCGGGTATCGACTTCAGGCACAAGACATTATCTCCATTCGTTTTCCCGTTCCTGCAGCAATGGAGCTCCAGGCCCAACATATAGATTTTACCGTTCTCTTTGAGGATGACGACATTCTGATTATTGATAAACCGGCAGGACTTGTTGTTCATCCCGGAGATGGCAATCATACCGGTACCCTGGTCAACGGCTTGCTCTATCGTTATTCATCGCTCCCGGGAAATGATGGTGTTCGTCCAGGAATCGTTCATAGATTAGACAAGGATACGTCAGGGGTAATGGTGGTTGCCAAAACGGAATTGGCCTTAAAACAACTGGGGGAATCTTTTAAAAATCGCCGGGTTGCCAAGACCTATCATGCTTTCCTGCTTCGCTTTCCCGGAAAAACGCAGGGACGCCTGGTTGCCGCCATTGGCCGTCATCCGGTAAACAGGAAAAAAATGGCTGTCCGGCCGAATACCGGGCGTTATGCCGTTACCAACTGGCAGGTACTGAAAACCTGGCCGGGGTATTCTTTTGTAGAGATTGATCTTGAAACCGGTCGCACCCACCAGATTCGTGTACATATGGCGTCCGTCGGCGCTCCGGTTGCCGGCGACCTTTTATATGGCGGTCGTGTACGGAAGACCTTTGATCCACCGATCAGACGCCAGTTGCTGCACGCATCAACGCTTCGTTTTCCCCATCCGGCTACCGGGGAAATAATACAATATACAGCACCTTTGCCCGCTGATATGCAACATGTGCTGGACCAACTTGATCAGCACAATCCTTAAGCTATGCTTATCGGTATTACTGGTGGAATTTGTTCAGGAAAAAGCAGGGTAGCTGCATATTGGTCCCGTGTTTTTCAGGTCCCGTGTATTGATCTTGATGCCATCTGCAGACATCTGCTTGCTATACGGCAACCTGGATGGCAGGCCTTGCAAAAACGTTATGGCAACGAATACTTTGCTTCTGATGGTCAGCTCGATCGAAAACGTTTTCGTGCGGCGATTTTTGCCGATCAGGCATTGCGAGAGGAGATCGACTCAATTCTTCACCCCCTGGCAAGTGTTGATATGCGTGCTCAGTATTCACGAATGGATGAACCGGTTGTCCTGGCGGAGATTCCCCTTCTATTTGAAGCCGACTGGGGCCATGACGTGGATCGTATTGTTGTTGTCTATGCCGGCAGGCAGCTCCGGAGATCACGCATCGTTCTTCGAGATCAGGTGAATGGTGATGAGGCTGATCAGGCTATTTCCATTCAATGGCCGCTGATGCGTAAAATTTTGGCTGCCGATCATGTTATAGACAACAGCGGTGCATGGCCTAATACCTGTCTGCAGATAATTCATCTCGGGAATTTTTATTCCCGATGAACAAAAACAGAGATATTTAATTTTTCAGGGCATAGAAAACTCTTGACATGCAGCTGTTAAGCAAATATTTAAGTTACAGAGGAGGGATATTGCAAAGAAACCGTTAAGGGGCATAAAGCGGCTATCGTTGTAATAAAGGATCTTCCCCGGAGAAGAGACATTCAAACATCCCTGGATTTCAGTTTTTATATTCTCAACCGTTATAATTTCAAGGCAATTTCTGCCGGAATAATTCAATAAGCATAGCGATTGATATTTTTTATAGACGGCGGTCGACTGTTGTCACCTCAATGCGACGATATCGTCTTTGGTGAAACCGGCGGCACTATAATCGTTCTAACCTGTTCGGCTTTATGGAGCCGATCCTGAAGGTGAGGAGATGCAGTGCCTGCAGGTGGATGAGACCAGAATTGAGTGAAACGCCCAATTCAGGTTATGGTCGCCATTGAAGGCCAACAGGCTGTTTTTTCGTCGTTTGTGGAACGTGAGACAAGTGCATGCTGCAATAAACATTATTCGCTGTGACTGTGCCATGTAGATGCGCTCCTTGATAGAATAAGAAATTAGTTGAATGAAAAATGAACAAAAAAATGACCTTATCGGAGGAAGACCCGGTCAATGAATCCAACGGAATTGAAACATAAAAAAATTAAGGAACTGGTTGCCCTTGCTGCCTCATTGAAAATTGAGGGCTACAGCACCATGCGTAAACAGGAACTCATCTTTGCTATTTTGAAGGCCCAGGCCAAGGAGGATG
>JALSNT010000288.1 GCA_026986885.1 Desulfobulbaceae bacterium | reverse complement strand
CAAGGATGCGGTATTTTCACTGCTGGCCAAGCGATCCGGTCGCTTTACCTATACCTCGGGTATCTCCGAGGAGGCAAAGAAGCTGGACGTAATCGGTGGCTTCATGGGCTTGATCATGGAGGGGATCAGGCGTCTTGATGAGCAGGAGAAAGAAGAGTAGCCCTGTTTTTTATGCCTGAATTGAGCTCAATTCAGGAGGTTATATTTTTTTAAAAATCAGGCAGCCGTTCGTGCCGCCGAAGCCGTAACTGTTGGACATGACCACCTGTAATTGCGCCTCACGGGCAGTGCGGACAATATTCATTTCGCGGGCCTCCGGGTCCAGCTTGTCGATGTTTGCGGTGCCGGCAATGAAATTATGTTTAAGCATCAGTAGGGAATAAATAGCTTCGTGTACGCCTGCCGCCCCCAATGAATGTCCGGAAAGGGATTTTGTGGAGCTGATAGCGGGGATGTCGGTACCAAAAGTATTGCCGATTGCACGTAGTTCCACCATGTCGCCGATGGGCGTCGACGTACCGTGGGCATTGATATAATCAATTGAGTCTCTAATGTTCTGCAGGGCAAGTTTCATACATCGTTCAGCTCCCTCACCGGAGGGGGCAACCATCTCATAGCCATCGGCTGTGGCTCCGTAACCGACGAGTTCTCCATAGATCTCGGCCCCCCGCTTTCGCGCATGTTCCAGCTCTTCAACGACGACTACGCCGGCGCCGTTGGCGACCACAAAGCCGTCCCTGTCGATATCATAGGGTCTTGAGGCGGCCTGCGGCCGATCGTTGTATCTGGTTGACAGGGCACCCATGGCGTCAAACATTGAGGTCTGGGTCCAATGCTCCTCATCGGAGCCGCCGGCAAAGATGATGTCCTGTTTTCCAAGCTGAATCTGCTCCATGGCGGAGCCTATGCAATGGGAGCCGGTGGCACAGGCCGACGAGATGGCATAACAGGTGCCCTGAATCTTGTAGGGCGAGCTCAGACAGGCGGAAACCGTGCTGGACATGGTCCGCGGAACCATGAACGGGCTGAGTCGCTTTAATCCCCTGTTGCGCATGACATCCGCCGTCAGTACGACATTTTCAGCAGAAGTGCCGCCTGAACCTATGATTAGGCCTGTGCGTGGATGAGAAACCAGCTCTGCCGGCAAACCGGCATCGTCAATGGCCTGACCCATGGCAAGGTAGGCATAGGCTGCTGCTTTGCCCATGAAACGGAGGATTTTTTTGTCGATATGATCTTTTGGCTGGAGATCGACAAAGGCTCCAACCTGGGATCGGAGTCCGAGCTCACGATACTCGGGTTGGAAGCGAATACCGGAGCGGCCTTCCTGTAAGGAGGAGAGTGCTTCTTTCAGGGAGTTGCCCAGCGGTGATATCAGGCCCATTCCTGTGATAACGACACGTCGCATGCGTTTGTTTAAAGTAATTTTCAGTATAAAAGATAGTGCGGCAGATTCATTCTTCGTCCCTGTGAATGAGAAACGGCCCGCAACTCTGACAAACCGGCATGACCTCAACACAGTTGATATTGACATGCGGCGGCACACTGCACACCCAATAAACGATTTCGGCTATATCATCGGGTGTCAGGGGATCGGTTCCCTGGTAGACCTGGTCGGCTTTTTCTTTGTCGCCGTGGAAGCGGACAATGGAAAACTCACTTTCGGCAAGTCCGGGTTCTATATTAGTGACCCGGATTTTCGTTGTGACAAGATCGGTGAGCAGGTTTTTTGAAAATTGTTTGACAAATGCCTTGCTGGCGCCGTAAACGTTAGCACCTGGGTATGGATAGTTACCGGCAACGGAGCCAAGGTTTATGATATGGCCCCGGTTGCGTTTGACCATGCCGGGCAGAACGGCCCTGGTCAAGTACAGGAGTCCTTTAATATTTGTATCGACCATGGTCTCCCAGTCATCCATGTCGGCGTCCTGGGCACCGGAAAGACCAAGGGCCAGGCCGGCATTATTAACCAGGATGTCGATATTGCTGAACCGCTCGGGGAGCTCGGCAATGCCTTTCTCCACCTGTGCCCGGTCGCGGACATCAAGGGTCATGGTGTGGACGGGAACTTCCGGATGGGCGGCCTTAAACTCTGCTAATCGTTTGCCACGCCTGCCGGCGATGACAAGTTGCCGACCCTCATGGGCAAAACGTTCACTGCAGGCCAGGCCAAAACCAGCCGTTGCTCCGGTAATTAAGACAGTCTCTTGCATAATGGATTCCGTGGGGAAGAATAATCTAACGAGAATAACCTCGAAAATAAGCAGGTTTTTCAGGAAAAAACAACATTTTTTAAGCAGGGGATGGAAATTACATAACCGATGATTATAATGGATAGCATATGTTTTCCGGTAAACAGTCCCGGTCAGGTCTATTTTTCTGATTCAGACCACGAAAAACGGTGTAATTGTCTGAAATAAAATACTATATACATATTATCACCAATAATTTTACAGCAACGGAGTCGCCCATGTTGAAAAAGAAAATGCAGAAAGCCCTTAACCAGCAGATCAATGCCGAGATGTATTCGGCCTACCTGTATCTGTCCATGGAATCCTATTTTCAATCCATAAGTCTTGGTGGCTTTGCCACCTGGATGCGGGGCCAGGTGCAGGAAGAACTCCTGCATGGAATGAAATTTTACGATTTTGTCAATGAGCGGGGAGGACGGGTAACACTTGAGTTGATTGATAAACCGGAAACCAGTTGGAAGGGCCCTTTAGCGGCATTTAGACATATTCTTAAACATGAGCAGATGGTAACGGTACTGATCAACGATCTGGTTGATCTTGCCGAACAGGAAAAAGATCATGCCACCAGAATTTTCCTGCAATGGTTTGTCACCGAGCAGGTCGAGGAGGAGGCATCCGTCGGTGAGATTGTCGACAAGCTGGAACTGATCAAGGATAATTCATCCGGTCTTTTTTTACTTGACGCTGAACTCAGTAAACGTGCTTTTACCCTGCCGGCGTCCGGTGACTGACAAAGAGGATGTAATCTGAATCCGCTGCCTGCCAGGCAGAGTTCGCCTGCTGCGTCATGGTACCCATGGGAACACGTTCACTGAAAAAAGAGATTACTGGTCTGCTGACCGGTCCGAATCTTGATCGGATTTTGTCCGCTTTAAGGCAATATCCTGCAAAAAGTGTCGTCAATGTCTTGTTTTCGTCTATCTGCAGAAGCGATGAACCGATCCGCTGGCACGCGATAAGTGCCATGGGGGTCACGGTTGCCCGGCTTGCCGATCAGGATATGGAGGAGGCCCGCATCATCATGCGCCGGCTGCTCTGGAGTTTAAATGACGAATCGGGCGGCATTGGCTGGGGGGCGCCCGAGTCCATGGCCGAGATCATGCACTGCCATGAAGGACTGGCCCGTGAATATGTTCACATGCTTGTCTCTTATATTCGTCCGGATGGCCCTGAGCTGGAACAGGACGGCAACTTTCTTGAGCATGAAGGCCTGCAGAGAGGAGTACTCTGGGGACTGGAAAGGCTTTGTGACCGGCGTATCGCTCTGTTGCAGGAGAAAGGGGTGGCTGATGACCTGTTCCCCTATCTGGCCTCCGGAGATCATGTGGTACGGGGCCTTGCTCTAAAAATATGTGTCAGAATCGGTGTCTATCTGCCACGGGAAACCCTGTTGGGTCTGTCAACAGACAGCTCGTCCTTTTCCTGGTATCACGAGGGTAATTTTCGGGAGATAAGGATTGATCGGTTGGCTGCCGGGGCCCTGGAGAAAAAATAATGCCGGAAAAATTATTTGCGCAGGTGGCCGCTCTCCAGTTTCACATATCGGGGAACGACCCGTCCGCCAATCTGGCGACCGTTCGCCGCTTACTTGCCGATGGCAGGTTACCAAAGGATACGCTGGTTGTCCTGCCGGAACTATGGTCAAGCGGTTTTACCGGTGAAAATCTTCGGGCGGCAGCAGCGGTTACTCCGGATATCCTGGAAAAACTTGTAGAAACAGCAGCGGATTTTGATGTGACGTTTGCCGGTTCCATGCCGGAAACAGAGCCGGAGGTCGGCGAGCTTTCCTTAAAGCCGTATAATACTCTGTTCGTGGTGACCGCCACCGGTGTTGTCGGTAAGTATCGTAAGCAGCATCTTTTTACCTTCTGGCAGGAAGATAAAGTAATCTCGGCCGGTGAGCGATTTGGTATTATTACTACCTCACAGGGTGATCTTGGTCCGCTGGTGTGTTATGACCTCCGCTTTGCCGATATTGCCCGCAGCCATGCCGCCGCCGGCGCCCGGTTGTTGATTGTATCCGCCCAATGGCCGGACAGCAGGGTCGAGCACTGGCGGATACTGCTCAGGGCCAGGGCCATAGAGAATCAGGTATTTGTGGCGGCCTGTAACGGTTGCGGACAAGCCGGACAGGAGACCCTGGCCGGTCACTCGATGATTATTGCCCCGGATGGCCGTATTCTCGGTGAAGCCGGCCGCGATGAGGAGTTGTTGTTTTCACCTGTTGATGCCGGCGAGTTTGATGCTTTGCGCCGTCGTTTTTGCAGTGTCGGCGAACGGCCCTGGTCACGGCCTGCTGTTGATAAAGTTTGCTCCCTGGAAGAAGTTGCCGGGAAAATACGAAAAATTCGCCGACAGGGTAGCCGGATAGCCTTTACCAATGGTTGTTTTGATCTCCTGCACAGCGGTCACGTCAGTTATCTTGAACATGCCCGGCGTACGGCTGATTATTTAATTGTCGGCGTCAATTCGGATCGTTCGGTCAGGGCGCTCAAGGGTGATGGCCGTCCGGTCAACAGCGAGCAGGACCGGCAAAGAGTGCTTGCCGCCCTGGGCTGTGTGGACTTTGTTGTTCTTTTTGATGAGGACACGCCGCAGCGGTTGATTACCACCCTTATGCCGGATGTCCTGGTCAAGGGCGCTGACTGGCCGGAAGATAAAATAGTGGGGGCCGTTGAAGTGAAAGCGGCCGGTGGCAGGGTAGAGCGGGTATGTTTTGAGCATCAGTGTTCAACAACCGCCATTATCAAAAAAATCCAAGGATAAATATGAGATGCATTTCTGTCGGGGAAGTGCCGGAGGAAAAATTATGGCAACTATAAAAGTTCAAGGAATGAAATGCCCGCACTGTGCGGCAACTGCCAGAAAAGTCATGGAAGAAATTGACGGCATCAGAAATGTAGCGGTTGAGCTGGATAAGGGCGAGATCGCCTATGAAGGAAATGCACCCATAGAGGTTATCAGGGCGGCGATAGAGGGTAAGGGATACCGGGTTGTAGAATGAGGGAGAAACGTTTAAGCGATCAAACGCTTAAACGCTTGAACACTTAAACGCTTGATCGTTTGATCGTTTGATCGCTTGATCGTCGGTTACCTCTTTATCTTTCCTTCCAGTCCGGCCGCAGAGAGAGTTCGGTCAGCTGTTTTCTGGAAACCGGCGCCGGGGCATCGGTTAACGGACAGGTTGCCTTCTGGGTCTTGGGGAAGGCAATGACGTCGCGGATGGAGTCGGAGCCGGTGAGGAGCATCATCAGCCGGTCGACGCCAAAGGCGATACCACCATGGGGCGGGGCGCCGAGTTCCAGGGCGCGCAGGAGAAAACCGAATTTTTCTTCTGCCTCTTCGTGTTCGATTCCCAGTGCCTGCAAGACTTTTTCCTGAATATCTCTTCTGTGGATGCGGATGGAGCCGCCGCCTATTTCGTTGCCGTTTAATACCAGGTCATAGGCCCGGCTTGTCACCTTACCCGGATCCGTTGTCAGCAGCTCAAGCTGGTCATCGTTGGGGGCGGTAAACGGGTGATGAACGGCGGTGTGCCGTTTCCGGTCATGGTCATATTCCAGCAGTGGAAAGTCGGTGATCCAGAGAAAATTAAAAGTATCACCGTCAACAAGATTAAGCCGCCGGGCCAGTTCAAGGCGCAGCTCGGCCAGGACCTGTTGGACGATATTCAGGTTATCGGCGCCGAAAAGGATCAGATCGCCCGGTTGGGCATCCAGGGCCTTGCCCATGGCATCCAGCTCATCTTTGCTGAAAAATTTGGTGATCGGCGATTGCCACTCATCCTCTTTAATCTTTATCCAGGCCATGCCGCGAGCGCCGAACCTGCCCGCATATTCAGTGAGATCGTCCAGGTCCTTGCGGGAAAAAGTCGCACAGCCCCTGGCATTGATCGCCTTGACGACCCCGCCTTTTTCAATGATTGAGTTAAAGACCTTGAATCCGCAACCGCGCAGATCCTCGGTAAGGTCGATCAGTTCCAGGCCGAATCTGGTGTCGGGCCGGTCTGTGCCGAACCTGCGCATGGCTTCATCATAGGTCATGCGGGCAAAGGGCGGGGCAAGCTCAATGCCGCGGGTGGCGGCGAACAGGGCCTTGATCATTCCCTCGGTTATCGTGATAATCTCTTCCTCGTGGACAAAGCTGAGCTCCATGTCGATCTGGGTGAATTCCGGCTGCCGGTCGGCTCGCAGGTCTTCATCACGAAAGCATTTCACCACCTGAAAATATCGGTCCATTCCTGAGATCATCAACATCTGTTTAAAGAGTTGCGGTGACTGGGGAAGGGCATAAAAACGACCGGGATTGACCCGGCTGGGCACCAGATAATCCCGCGCCCCTTCCGGGGTGGAGCGGGTGAGTACCGGTGTCTCGATTTCCAGAAAGTTATTATCGCTTAAATAGGTACGGACCGCCTGAACCGCCTTGTGCCGCATGATGAGTTTGGCTGCCATTTCGGGACGACGCAGGTCGATATAGCGGTATTGCAGACGAAGGTTGTCTGAAATGTCGACGTCTTCGTCCAGTGGAAAAGGGGGGGTTGCACTGGTATTTAAGATGCGCAGTTCGCTGACCAGGATTTCTATGTCGCCGGTGGCGAGTTTGGGGTTGGCCATGTCGTCTGGCCGGGCCTCGACCCGGCCGCGAACTGCAAGGACCCATTCGCTGCGCAGCCTGTGCGCCTTCAGGTGAATGTCTTTGTTGATCTCGGGATTAAAGACAACCTGGGTTATTCCCCAGCGGTCACGGAGATCTATAAAGATGACCCCGCCATGGTCGCGACGTCTGAGTACCCAGCCCATGAGGGTAACCTCTTCACCAAGTTGATCTTTGCCTAATTCATTGCAGTTATGTGTACGCTGAAGTGTGCCGAGTGCATCCATTGTTGGTCTGCTCCAAATAATAGTCGTCCCGGGAAGGGAAGATGAGTTGTCTGTGCAAGTTGTCGACAGGAGAATCTTCTGCCGGTGTCAGTTGTCGTTGTCTTCCAGAAGGGCGGTGATCTGCTCAGCCTGTTCCTTCATGGATGATTGCAGGGAAAATGTGGTCTGTTCCCGGCTCTTCATGTTGCGTAATACGGCTTCTTTGCGGGAGAGTTCTTCGTCGCCTAAAATCAGGGTGAAACGACTGTTGACTCGTCCCGCCTGCTTCATCTGGGCCTTGAGGCTGCGGCCGCTGTAGTCCATTGCCGCTTTAAGGCCGTTTTTTCGGCAAAGATGTACCAGTCTGGATGCGTATGTTGTTGCTGCCGCCCCTAAGGCCGCAACAAAGAGGTCGTTGACCTGAAGGAACGGAGAGTTTCCCTGGTGCTGCTCCATGAGAAGCGCCAGTCGTTCCACACCCAGGGCAAAGCCGATACCAGGAAGATCCGGGCCGTCTAATTCTTTGAGAAGTCCATCGTAGCGGCCGCCGGCACCGACAGCCGCCTGGGCGCCGAGCGCATCCGTGATAAATTCAAAGGTGGTTCGGGTATAATAGTCAAGCCCGCGCACCATGAAACGATTTTCCCTGTACGCTACCCCCAGAGAATCCAGGGCATGTTTGACGGCTGTAAAATGATCATCACAGTCAGGACAGAGTGCCTCCAGGATTGATGGCGCGTCCTTGACCAGCTCTCTGCAGGTTTTGTTTTTACAATCCAGCACCCGGAGCGGATTGAGCTGCAGACGCCGACGGCAGTCTGAGCAAAGAGACTGCCGTTGTTGCTCAAGGTAGCTGATCAGTTTTTTGCGAAATTCCGGACGGCAGACAGGGCATCCCAGGGAGTTGATTTCCAGGCTGACGTCAATGTCGAGGGTATCCAGCAGCAACTGGCCCATGGCCATTAACTCGGCGTCCACCTGTGGCTCGGTAGCTCCTATCACCTCCACGTCCATCTGGTGAAACTGCCGCAGTCTGCCCTTTTGCGGGCGCTCGTGCCGGAACATGGGGCCGATGGTATAGAGACGCTGGACAGGCTGCCGGACATGCATCCCATGTTCAATAAAGGCCCGCAGGATGGAAGCGGTGGCCTCCGGCCGCATGGTGATGCCCTTGTCGGCAAAGGTATACATCTCCTTTTCGACGATATCCGTCGCCTCGCCGATCGAACGGGCGAAGAGTTCTGTTTTCTCCAGGATGGGAGTTCGGATTTCCCGCATACCGAAGCGGGCGAAGATATCACGGGCGGTCTGTTCGATCAGCTGCCTGCGAAGAGCATCCTCCGGCAGAATATCTTTAAAGCCGTTAACGGCTTTGATTTTCACTGTTATTTCTCCTTGCTGTTTATGGATTTGGGGCAAAGATTTAATTTTTGCATGCCCGCCGTCATTCCACAATAAAAAAAATATAAATTTACCCGG
Source organism: Desulfobulbaceae bacterium (assembly GCA_026986885.1). Next base: position 3,165 of record JALSNT010000288.1, on the reverse strand, counting down.
AAAATAGGTGAAAAGTCAAGCCGATGTGGAATTTATATGGTATAATAACTTTTTTTATGTTTTTGGCTGTTGAAATATAGTTGTCCGTTATTGACAAACACATCGGGGCAGGGCATTATCAGTCAGTCCGTTTTCCCGTTGCCTAAAGTGAAATGCATGAAGCTTCCAGAACTTAAAATCGGTTCCTTTGTTGCCCGCATACCTCTTATCCAGGGAGGAATGTCGGTGCGGGTGTCGACATCAACTCTTGCCGTTCCTGTCGCTGAATGTGGCGGCATCGGTACCATAGGGGGGTCGGGTATACCCGTTCCCGAACTGAAGGAGGATATCCGCAAAGCGAAAAAAGCCACGGATGGAATCATTGCCGTTAATATAATGTATGCAATGAAGGATTTTTACGAGCTTGTCATGGGCTCGATTGAAGCCGGGGCAGACATGATTATTACCGGTGCCGGTTTTTCCAGGGATATTTTTAAAATCGGCAAAAAACACAATATTCCGATCGTCTCAATAGTTTCCTCTCCCTCTTTTGCCCGTCTTGCTGAAAAATTAGGCGCCGCCGCCATTATCGTTGAAGCGGCGGAGGCCGGTGGTCATCTGGGTACGGATAAGTTGTTGCGGGATATTTTTCCAGCCATCCGTAAGGTTGTTTCCAAGGTACCGCTTATTGCTGCAGGTGGAATCACCAATGGTTTTGAAATGGCTGAGATTATGGATAAATTTGGGGCTGACGGCATTCAGATCGCCTCACGTTTTGTCTTGAGTGAGGAATGTTCTGTTTCGCAAGAATTTAAAGAAACCTATTTAAAGGCCAAAAAAGAGGATATCATCCTTGTGCAATCCCCTGTCGGTATGCCGGGAAGGGCCATTAAAACCCATTTTATCGAGCAGATGGAACGAGGCGAGGATGTTTCGGCTCCCAAATGCAAGTTTAAGTGTCTTAAGAAATGCTCGTATAAATATTGCATTAATGATCGGTTAACCGCCTCCTGTACCGGCGATGTGGAAAACGGTCTGGTATTTTCCGGGGCCAATACCTGGAAGATGGACGAAATTCTCCCTGTGCGGGAGATTTTTGACCGTTTTGTCAGCCAGGCGGAATCCGTTTATAAGGAAGATGAATGATGTCTGCCGGGTGGAACTGGTTGGGGCTGTAGATATGCTATGGCCGATGAAGGCGGAGAAGGTGTGATGGTGCCCGGTCATTTACTCGATTACGAGCAGGGAAGGCAGGTGACACCTGAGATTAAGGCGACCGTTTTTACCGAGGACGATCATCCCATACGCCCCGGCGATCTGGACAGAGAGGCCTTGAAAGTTCTCTATCGTCTCCGCGATGCAGGATTTTCAGGATATCTCGTCGGCGGCGGTGTCCGAGATCTCTATCTTGGCAGGAAGCCGAAAGATTTTGATATCTCCACCAATGCCCGGCCGGGTCAGCTCCGAAGACTGTTTCGTAACAGCCGGACCATTGGCCGTCGATTTCGTTTAGTCCAGGTCTTTTTCCGGGGAAATAAAATTATAGAGGTTTCCACCCTCCGCTCCCAGAGTGAGTATGGCCTGGAAGACACCCAGGTGTTGCCGGCAAACAATACCTTCGGCACCTTGGAAGAGGATGCTTTTCGTCGTGACCTGACAATCAATTCCCTGTTTTTTGAGATAGAAAACAATACGATTATTGACTATGTCGGTGGCGTGGATGATTTAAATAATGGAATTGTGCGTATCGTCGGCGACCCCGATGTCCGTATTACCCGTGATCCCGTTCGTATTCTGCGTGCTGTCCGTCATGCGGCCCGCACTGGTTTTACTATTGATAAGGCCAGCTTTCGCGCCATTGTTGCCCATCGCGACAAGCTTAATCTCTGCCCCCCATCGCGTATCCGTGATGAAATTTTAAAGGATTTGGTTTCAGGATACAGTCGGCCCTGGGGTGAGCTCTGTCTGAAAAGTCGGGTCTTCTTCTCCATCTTTCCCTTCTATGATCAGCCTGCGGACGAGGATGTTACTGCCGAATTACTGGCTATTCTTGCCGTGATCGACCGCTTGCATCAAAGCGGCCGGAAAAAATCCATCCACCTGCCCGATTATATGTTGCTGGCGCTCCTCTTGTACCCCTGGATGGAACGGCAACTCGATCTGTTGCAACGTGATTTGAAAGGCGGGGGGTACCGGCAACTTTTTCATGATGTTCGGCAAAGCCTTGACGCCGGTATCTGCGGTCGGTTTAATATTAAACGGGCCATTAAGGAGGCCATGACAACACTTTTTGTCAACATGCCGAATTTTTATCGCTGTCAACAGCAAAACAGTTGGCCGAAATGGTTGAAACGCAAAAGTTATTTTAAGGATTGCAATCGATTTTCCGCACTGATTGCAGAGGCACAGGGCGGTACGGCCGCCCCCACGGCACTGTTTGCGGATGCCGACAAGGGCAGCGATGACATCCGGATGAAGATAAACTCAAGTAGAGGCGGTCGAGGTGTTCGGGGTGGGAATCCCTCTTTTTCAGAACGAAAAGGTGGTGTGTTCGGTCTACGTTCCGGCCGCATTTCATCTCTGTGATTGTTATCTGAATTCAGGTGTTGATAACTATTGCACTTTCCGGGATTTTTTTCTCTTTTTAATCAAAAATCGTGCGTTTTCTTTATTCTCGTTCCACCGCTCTGCGGTGAACGTTTTTCCCGGCGCTCCGCGCCTTTGTAGTGCATGGTGATTCTATTTCATCAAGCCTTCATTTATAGCGACTGTCAGGGAAAAAATCCTTACCTGTTTATCAGGAAATTTTTGAGACGGATGCAGCGTGATACGCTGATTACGGTTCACCACGCCATGGGCGTGGTGGAACCAATAAATATGACGCTTACTTGGAATTTGTTTCGGATTTCGATATTTGAATTTCGAGTTTACTTTCTGCCACAAAAAACACGAAAATAAATATTAAGATACGAATGGTTCGCCCATCACCATGGGCGCCTGTTTTTTTTTATCCGGCAGGGCTGTTCGGGTTACAACCCCAACAACGTATGAAGATCGACCGTAACTCCTCACAGGGCAAATAACTATGCGTTTTCATTACCTCAAACCTGTAACTGCTTACAGCCGCGTCATATTTGCGCAAGCGCGTCTGTTCGCTATAGTCCGTTATGCGGGCAGGCGCGATCG
>JALSNT010000287.1 GCA_026986885.1 Desulfobulbaceae bacterium | reverse complement strand
CCTTTCTACTCATGCCCATTGGCGCGACCCTCTGGTATCTGTCCATGGACCTGACCGCCATGCTAATCGGCGGCCGGATAGACCGTGAGCTGGCTTCCCTGGTTTCGCTGTGGTTTGGTATCGCCCATGTACTGCTTGCCCTGTGGGTGGATATCCGTTCAAGAAAATCAGCCGATTATGGGTTCTGGCTCTACCTGTTCGGGGTGATGACCTTCTGGGGCGGGTTGACATCCATGGATTCCTCGGGAGAATGGTCCCGGTTCTGCTATATGCTGGTCAATCTCGGCCTGATCGGAATCGGAGTGCTTCTGGTTCGCAGGGTTTTTGTCATATTCGGCGCCCTTGGCGTTACCCTGTACCTTGGACATCTGGCGAAAACAGTCTTTAAGGATTCCTGGTTTTTCCCCATTTCTCTGACCGTTATCGGCCTGGGCATTGTCCTGCTCGGTCTCTGGTGGCAGCGCCATGAGTTGGAATTAACGAAATCTTTCCAGGGGATTTTACCCGCACCCATTCGTGAGCTGGCGGCAAACAGACGGGACAGGTAATATCGTTTTGTGCAAATCACCAAGGCGTTCGGAACAAGCTTTTTTTCTGCAGCGCCCCCTATTTCCGTAGGAGCGCGCCCCTGAAGTCTCGCAAATCCGTTTATCAGCAGGAGAAAAGAAATGGCTGCAATAAAAAATGAGGAATGTGTTATCCTGCTGCATGGCCTGGCAAGAACTGCGCACTCCATGCGCAGGATGGAGCGTGCTCTGCAAAAAGCCGGATACTCAACCTGCAACATGGGGTATCCTTCCAGGAAATATTCGATTGAATATCTGGCAGACACCTATGTTGCCAGGGCAGTTGACGACTGTCGCCTTAAGGCGGGTAAAAAAAGCAGACAAAAAATACATTTTGTCACCCACTCCATGGGCGGGATCCTGCTCAGGCAGTATCTGGCAGGCCATGGAATGGACGAACTTGGCCGGGTTGTGATGCTGGCTCCGCCCAACCACGGCAGTGAAATCGTTGACCGACTGGGGAACAGCTGGTGGTTTCAGCTGTTCAACGGCCCGGGCGGCTGTTCCCTGGGGACAGCCGCCGATTCGGCGCCCAACCGACTGGGTCCGGCTGATTTTCCCCTGGGCATTATTACCGGCAACCGGAGCCTTGATCCGCTCTTTTCATCCATGGTCCCCAAACCCAATGACGGCAAGGTTGCTGTGGCAAGCGCCCGACTTTCCGGTATGGACGACTTGCTGGTTGTCTCGTATGGGCACACTTTTGTCATGAATAAATCGGATATTATCAGCCAGTGTATATACTTTCTTCGTAACGGCTGTTTTGCAAAACCGGGTGACTATTGACATCCCCGTGGAGCACGCCCCCGCAAGCGATAAGAGCGTTTCCGGGCAGCGGGGCAGCTCCGATCGCCCGGAGGGCCGGGCTCCTGCACTGTACTTCAAATTTTCTTGTTTTTTTATGCGAGAAATTGAGCAGAAAGGCACTCAATTCAGGAAAGAAAAGGTATGGAAACAATAGGTGCATACGAGGCGAAAACACATTTACCACAATTGCTGAAACGGGTTTCCAAAGGGGAACGAATTACCATTACAAAGCATGGGGTTCCGGTTGCAACTCTGCAGGCTCCTGGAGCAGTCACAAAAAGCCCTCCCCGGGAGGTGATTGCTGATTTACGAAAATTTAAGCGGCAACATTATCTTGAAGGTCTCTCGATCCGGGAAATGATGGAAGAGGGGAGACGCTGATGGCTGATTTTGTCATTGATAATTCCATCGTCATGGCGTGGTGTTTTGACGATGAAATAAGTACCTACGCCGATGATGTCCTCGGCGGCCTTGAGGTAACGGCAGCGATTGCTCCGGCAATCCGGCCCCTGGAACTCGGCAATGTCCCGGCTGTTCCGGCTGTTCCGGCCGGGAATTATAATTGTCGTTGAACGCTGGTGAACCTTTACCTGTCATCAACTCAGGCCTGACCGCTATACCGGGACAACTCTTGAACGTGTCCAATTGACTTTACTTTTGAGATATATTTTTTGTCATTTGTTATAAAAACAGCGTTGTTTAATATAGCCAGGGAATGGTACAAACTATCGGTCAGCTCCGGGTAACCACTCTTTTTATGCCCAACTCGTGCAATTTCAATTGCTTTCATTCGTACCTCGGTATTTGGGACAACAATTTTTATTATTTCTTCTTTGGCAAGCTTCTCAATGTATCTGAGGTGACTTCCTAACTCTTCTATAGAATTAAGGTTACCACAAAGAACTTCCGTTATTTCATCCAGCACAAGACTTGGTAGTATTATATCAATTTTTTCAAAAATTGCGTCACTGATAATGTGCCTGGAAATTTCTCCCAGAGGTCTGTCAAAAATATATTCGAGAAAAACATTTGCATCTAAGACATATAATTTATTTGCCATATTTAAGACTTGCCTCAATTCGTTTTTGTTTACGCATTGACCTTAAAATATCAACCGGATCCTGTTCAATTCCTATCCTTGGCAAACTCTTTAATTCTTCAAGCATCATCTTTTGCCTGCAGTTAACAGAGCTGCCCCCAAAAGACGTGGAACCATTTTTTTCAAGTGGCACAATTTTAGCTAAAGGTTTTCCTTTCCTTTCAATTGTTACCACATCACCTTTGTGAAATACTTCATCTAATAAGGTGCCAAACTGTCTACGAGCTGTTGTTACATCAATTATTCGTTCCATAATGTTTTCTCCTGATCAACCATATTAACTATGTTAACCATTATAGTTACCGGTGCCGCTAAGTCAATTTATTATTGCCTGACACGGGATCCCCGCAACCAAAATTTCTGCGGAGCTCGCCCCTGCGAGCGATGAAGGGCGTTTCCGGGTAGCGGGGTAGGCCCAATCGCCCGGAGGGCCGTTGCATGTAATATCGCCCGGAGGGCCGGGCTCCTGATATGGTTGCCGGTTGTCAAGTAGAAAGACGTATCCTGTTCCCTT
>JALSNT010000286.1 GCA_026986885.1 Desulfobulbaceae bacterium | reverse complement strand
CTGGTGGGCCGTGTAGGATTCGAACCTACGACCAATTGATTAAGAGTCAACTGCTCTGCCAGCTGAGCTAACGGCCCATTGTCTGTGGAAAGCGGTATCTATGTAGCACAGCAGGAGTGCAGCGTCAAGAAAAGCTTGTACGAATTCCCGGAGAACTCCAAAAAAATCTGCTACCTGTAATAAAGACTCGGGCTGCCCATGGTTTGCAGGGCCTTGTACAGGTTGCGGCGAAAGTCCCGTCGATCCCATACGCCCTGGATATGACCGCGCCGTAATGCACTGCGTGATTTATGATAGTCCGGCGGAATATCCATCCCCGTGGTTTCTCTGATGACCCGAGGACCGGCAAACCCGATATTGCAGGAGCGGATGGCGAACTGATACGGGGAACAGCCTAAAAAGCTGGCCACCGGCCCGGCATAGGAGTTGTTGTCATAGACAACAATATATAAGCCGCCGGCGTCAATATATTCCCGCACTGCCATCGTGCATTTAGGCATTTGGGTAACCCCAAGTGTTCCTTCCTGGATACGGATGCCGCCGGTGGTATGGACGTAGGCCAGAAGAGGGCGTTTTTTGCGTTTGGCCAGTTCACAGGCCTGGACGAATTTTTCACCCTCGGCAGTACCCACCGTACCGTTACGGAAATCGGCAATCAACATGGAAACCACCAGTTGAATATCCATGACCCTGGCATGGAAGGTCAGGTTGGCGCATCCGTGTCCGGTTTTACTGCGCGCCAACTGTAGCCGTTCATCAAGCCCTTCGTATTTCAGTGGATTCTTTGAATAGACATCCGAATTAAAGGCCCGTATGGAATCGGGATCAAAGATATTTTTCAGGTACCATTGATGTTCCAGCGGGAAATGGTGGCCGCATTTCTGGCAGACGCCGCAGAATTCTCCATAGAGATCCGGCACCCAGAGATCCTCACAGCCGTATTTTTCGGCATTGGGACAGCTGACGGTTCGGTCTTCGTTGGCCAGTGGGCTGGTGTAGGTGTCGGTAAGCTCCAGGGGGTCGGGACCGTTACCGATCGAGTTTATGGCGCTGATAACCGCCTGCGGCGGTAGAGATGCAGGTTTGCCGTTTTTTGTTTTTTCCTTATGAAAAATAGAATTATAAGTGGAGACAAAGGGATCGGTGAGACGTTTTACCAGGACGGATCCCTCGCCGGACACCTCTTTTAACACTTTTTTTACCTGTTTCTTATGACCTTTGAGTACGTCATAGCGAAAGGTATAATAGAGCTTTTCAACGGTGGCCTGCAGCGATTTAAAGATATTTTCCGCCGGTAGAATTTCACCGCCGAATCCGTCCTTGCCCATGGCACGGTATTTTTTGGAACGGAGGTTGAGCAAACGTTTGGTTTCCGCCGGGTTCAAGTCCCACGGGATATCAATCTGCGGTGCCTGCTCCGGATGTTCAGCTTTTTTTCGTTTGACTTCATAGGATCTGAAGCCCCGAACACTTTTGGTTTTGAGAACCACTTCGTCCGTGGCCCTGATAATCTCGGACCGGACCCGGGAAAAAAAGGCAAAGTCGTCACTCTTGGCACCCAGAGGAGGTTCCTGGATAACCCTGTCTATGGTGCCTAACCGTAAGTTTTCTTGGGCGGTCATGTGTAACCGGTTGGCGCATGTCTCTATCAGTTTCGGGGGAACCCGGCACCCTTCGCGCACCCGGCCCTCGATGGCGGCGGCCCCTTCCGGAGAAATAACCGAATAATAGCCATGGGAAAACATGAGCCGAAAATCACTGAGTCCAATGGCTTCGGCACCTCCTGACCCGCCTTCGGAGATAACGGAAATCATCGGTACCCGGAGCTTGGTCATGGCATAAAGGTTACGGGCGATCTGCTGGGCGGCACCCGGATATTCTTCAACAGGATAGGAACCGGGTGTAAAGATATAAAAATGAATGGGGATACCTTCGGTTTCGGCGACTTTCATGTACCGTAAGGCTTTCTCATTGCCCCAGGGCTTACAGGATCCGCCGTTACGAAATTCCTCGCCATGGCCGACTTCCTGGCCAATGACCATAACCGAGGCGGTATATGGTTTTTTCTTGATGCGGCGGACAATGTTTGCCTTGGCCACCACCATGGCCGGGTCAATATTAAATTCGCCCTGGCCGCCTAATTCGGTGTAGTCTTCGTAGACGTTCTCCAGGATATCCTTAAAGGAAAATCGCAGGGGATAGCGCACGATGCGGACCCTTTCCATGGCGGTAAGGCCTTCCTCGCAACGTTTTTCAAGGAACTGGATAGCTTTGTCCAGCTTATTTATCCGGTCGGTAAATTCCTTGCTTCCCAGGTCGTATCGACGGTTTTTCAGCTCTTCGCAATCGCTTTGGAAGCCGGAAAGGTTTCCCCATTCCCCGGTATTTTTTATATGGATCAGGCAGCCGATGCGCTGTTCTATATTCTGGAGCTTTTTCAGCAAATCATTCATATTGGTTTTGGTCGATAGTGATGGCTAAGGAGAAATTTCGAACTCCGGCAAAGTACTACCCGTGTTTTTACTTAGCCGTCCCAATGGTAGTTTTGACTTTTTATTGAATGCATCAAAAACGCCCAAATGGCAAAAAAACAGTCCCGTTCACGGGGCGGGAAGAAAAAGGCTCATCAAAAAGTAAGCAACCGATCAAGATTTTCTCTCAGGTAATCCAGGTTTGTCAGGATATCGTTTCCGGAGCTGCTTTCGCCCTCAATGACAGTGTCGTCGATAAATTTCCTTGCCCGCTCCTTTGCCTGTTGCATACTGTCTCCCCAGACCAGGGCCAGGGCCAGATTGGGGTCATATTCACTGGGAATAGGGTAGGAACGATCGGAAGGTACATGGGTGTAGACCGCAGACCAGTCGTAGACGGGCAGTGAAAAACGGGTGATTGTCCCTATCCACGGGGTAAAATCACGGGCAGGGTTTTCGGCGACGATACGCAGTTCAATGGCCGCCCCCTGGAATTCAATATCTTTCTGGTCGTAACC
>JALSNT010000285.1 GCA_026986885.1 Desulfobulbaceae bacterium | reverse complement strand
TCCGTCACGATCTTTACGAACCGTTAACGTCCCCAGGGGAAGCTTTAAACGATATTCCGTCCGGCAGGATTGTGGTTTTGTCATATCTATAAAAAATCGCCCCCGGTTTCAGCAGTCCGAGGACATATTCCTCAACATCTCCATCGGGTTCATATCACTGTCTGATCCCTCGATCAGGTCATCAATTTTTGCATTTCGTTCCTTGATATTTTTATCAGCCTGATCAACGGAAATGGCATATTTTTCATTGGACCTCCGGCGCAGTTCGGCAACATGGTCGGGTCGCGTCCGGGTTTCCCGGTACCTGGTTTGCATACTGATGGGCATGGGCCTGCTGCCGCCTCTTTTCAGGTTGATATAGCAGTGGCCCATGGGCAGGTTGATCAGGTCAAAGCGATTGAACTCCGGGAAAAACACCGATTCCAATGTCTCAGCGTCCCTGATGCCCAGGCGAAAGTTGATCATGGTGCCCACATTGCCGAGCAGGGCCTGAAGCACGGATGGCTTTCCGGGAATCATGCTGGTGTCAAGTTGATCGGCAAACTGATTGGCCAGGATCAGGCCGAGCCGGTATTTCCTCGCCTCGGAGAGCATGCTCACAAAATCATCCGAGGCGATATTCTGGAATTCATCGACATACAGGAAAAAATCCCGCCGCTGCTCTGCAGGAATGAAAATACGCTTCATCGCAGCCGCTTTAAAGCGTGAAACAAGCTGGCCGGCCACCAGGCTGCTGATCACTTCGCCGTAACGTCCCTTGCCCAGGTTGACCAACATCACCCTGGAGTTGTTCATAACCGCATCAAAATCGATAATCATCTCCTCCTGGCCGACCATCCGCTTCATGTTCTGGTCCATGACAAAACGGTTCAGCTTACTGGTGATGTACGGGGCAATATTGTCCAGCCTTGCCTCTCCACTTGCCCGTCGCGCCTGCTTCATCATATGCAGCACCTGTTCATCTTCGATGCCGGCGATACAGAATTTCCTGAAATCGTCGTCCATGAACATCCTGTTGAAATCGGCAATGGTCGGCACAAAATCCGTTCTCGGCGTATCACCCATGACCACGCGAAGAAAACAACGAAAGTAAAGTTCAAACATCGGCCCGCCGGTATCGCGCATGTTATAGGCCTGGTCGAGCCAGGTGTAGAGGGTATCAATCATCAGATCCCGTTCATCTGCGCTCCGCCATGCCAGAATGTTCATGGGCATCACCTGGCTGGTATCAAGGAGATCCACCAGCACAAGGTCATCCCTGCGATGCTCCGGGAACCTGTGCAGGACATCGGTCACCAGATCACCGTGGGGATCAATCAGGCAGAGGCCGTGCCCCTTGTTGATATCCTGGACAACCATGTTGGCCATCAGGGTGGACTTGCCTGAGCCTGTCTGGCCGAAAAGAATGGTGTGACGCATCCTGTCTTCGATATCCTGGCGTATCTCCGAATGTATCCCCCTGTGAACATTGTCACCGAGCAGCAGGCCGCCTGTTTCTGCCTGCCGTAATATTGCCGGATCGGCAAAGCCGGTGCGGAATGCCCGCAGCGGCAGGCCGGGTGTGTCGGGCTGGGACGGGTAGGGGAGCCGGAACATGGCGGCTGCTTCCCCGGCGGTGAACGGCTCATCTTCAAAAAACCAGCCGGGATCGGCAAAATTTTCAGGGATAATATCATGTACCTGGTGATTGCCGTACAGGGAAATCCTGGCCTCCTGCGCCGCGCTCTGCCGGGGAGCGATGATCGCTGCTATGCCGTGGGTTATGGCTTCGTCGATTTCGGCGCTGGAGCAGAGAAAGGCTCCGGCCCTGAAAAGATGCCTGTCGGACAGTTCCTGCAGGCGTTCGGTCAGGGCATCCCTGAGTTCCCTGAGCTGGACCGAGCAGATGGATGTGTCATGGCGCATCTCTGATAGAATATCCTCGCAACCGAGCAAGGCCCTCCGTTTTTTCTCAAGAATTTCCCTCCCGGAAACTGATGGCTGCAACCGTACCTGGAAAAGCAGGGGAACGGGATTGGCCAGCAGTACCTCGGCAAAGGTGGACAGATCGCCCTGGTTCGGATCACAATTTGTCCAGGGAAAGCAATAGGGGAGTTCGGCATTGTCCCAGGTAGTAACCGCCTGTTCGCCGGTCGTGAGAAAGCCGATTGCCCGGGGCCGCATGCCGACATCCGTCACGTTTCTGGGGTGCAGTACCGTAAAGGTCTCCCGCCGCCTGCCGATCCCCCTGATCACAGTCGGGATAAAGGGGTGAATAAAGGCAGCCGCTTCTTTCTCATCGGTCACTGCAGCAAATTCAATTTCCGGGAAATAGTTCTGCAGAAGCGAAATCAGGGCCGCATGCCTGCCCAGGGCAGAGGCAACGGCTTTAGCGGCTTCGGTAGAGATCACGGATACCACCAGGCCGGTCTTCAGCCGTCCACCCATGGGGCATCGTCTGTCGGGCCGTGTAAAAATATTGAGTGCCAGGGTTGTATCGCCCGGCCAGCCGGCCAGGGCCTGCAGCAGAGCCACATGATGGCGGAAGTTTTTTATCATTCCCTGTTCCTCCGCCAGATTGTCTTCTTTTCGCAGCATGGGCGAGAGAATCGAGCGCACCCGGATTACTGCTTCAGCCCGGTATTGGTCGGTTTCTACTTTTGTGGTAATGACCGAGGGGAAAAACAGTCTGTTTTTCATCAGTCATTCTCCCTGCAGGAGTCGACCCGTTGCGCCAGCGTTTTGGCCCGCGCAACCGAAATACGCATGGCCGTGGCAATATCTTTTGCCTGTGACAACCCAAACCGATTGATTAATTCACGGGCTTTGTCGATGTCCACCTCCGTGTCTTCCTTCATTTCGCTGTGCCGGTAATTTTCGCGTTTCTTCCGGGGTGTTGCTTCTGCCGCTTTTGCCGACCCGCACACTTCAGGTAATTTCATGTCCATATCCTCCGTTGAATTATTTTTCTCTTTTTATAGAAGACGCATGGGCGTGAAAAATTCTGCAA
>JALSNT010000284.1 GCA_026986885.1 Desulfobulbaceae bacterium | reverse complement strand
CCCATAATCCCCTGCTCGGCGTTTCCATACACCAAATCGTTTATGCCCGGCACAAAGGAGCCGAATTTTCGATTTGCCAGCATGCTCAGGATACCGGGCACCCGAATCTCAAAATGGAAAGGATCCTGATCGTCACCCACTATTTTCCCGGAATTAATCATGCCGAAGGCAACCAGACCGGCATTTTTCTTCCCCTGGTACAACCCCTCAAAGGCAGCCAGCTTCATCGGCTGATGCTGGGCGTCCTCGTAGGCCGCCTCGTCCCCGGTAAAGCCGACAAAACCGGAGGCCAACAGACCGAGAACGGCAGCCACGACGATGGAACGTTTCGCCATCTTTACATGGCGTCCTTTCAACAGATAAAAGGAAGAAATCGAAATAATAAACAGCGCGGCAAAGAGCATGGAAGCGCTGGTCGTATGGGTGAACTTGGAGATGGCAACCGGATTGAACACCACGTCGGAGAAATTGTGCATTTCAAAACGAGCGGTATCCGGATTAAAGGACTGGCCGACCGGATGCTGCATCCAGGCGTTGGCAACCAGAATCCAGACGGCCGACAGGTTGGAACCGATGGCAACCATCCAGGTGGAAAAGAGATGAAATCTTTTGGAAACCCTGTTCCAGCCAAAAAACATAACGGCAAAGAACGTGGCCTCAAGAAAAAAGGCGGCCACCCCCTCAATGGCCAGCGGTGCGCCAAAGATATCCCCGACCATCCAGGAATAATTAGACCAGTTGGTGCCGAACTCAAATTCCATAATAATGCCTGTGGCTACGCCGATGGCAAAGTTAATTCCAAATAACTTCATCCAGAATCTGGTCAGATTTTTCCACTGCTCACTGCCCGTTTTCACATAGATGGTATGATAAAAAGCGATAATCCATGTAATACCCAGGGTCAACGGCACAAAGATCCAGTGATACATGGCCGTCAGGGCAAACTGTGCCCTTGCCCAGTTCACCATGGCGGGGTTCAGGTTTTCAATCATAATTCTCCTCCTTGTTGGAAAGCGGGTTGAGCCTGAACCGGGGCGGTGATCTGCTCCAGCACGTAATCAGCTCTTTGTTGATCAGTGGTAAAACGGGTACCTAAAAAATCCTGGAAAAAAAACAGCTTTAAAACAGCAAACATGATGATCAGTTTGATGATGATAACCTTCCATAACGTCTTACCGACCGTCATCCTGCGAAAACCGTCAATATAAAAAGAAAGCACCCGGCCGGCAAGCGTACGGGACGACTGTTTACCGGTAATGTGAGTTATCATGGTACCTGTTATACCTTTACGGAATCATTGGCTACACCATCCTTCAGGGAATCCGGTGCAATCAGTTTGGTCGTCGGGAATGACGACAGGCAGGACTCTTCAGCAACCAGCTGGGCAAAGGTGACCCGGGCAAGGGTGGCACGCAACTGATCCCTGGCATCCATCCATACCCGATGCACGGCACAGCCATAAGTACTTTTACAGGATGCGGGCCGAATGACGCAATCATTTAAAAAAATCTCACCGATCATGGTTTCAACCACTTCCAGCAGTGAAATATCAGCAGATCGTTTCAGCAGGACAAAACCGCCACGCGCGCCCTGTTTGATTTCAATAAAACCGGCCCGGGCAAGATCCTGGGCAATTTTGGCAAGAAAATGCGTTGGGATATCTGCCTGCTCGGCAACTTCCTGCCGACTGGTCAACACCCCCCTGCCCTGTTTGGCCAGGTACACCATGCAACGGATGGCGTACTCGGCAGCCCGTGTCAGTCGCATACGATAAAAGAAGTCAATGTCGGTTCGCCCTGTTGCTCCATCAGTAGGAACTGCGACCACCCAGATCAACCAGACTCATTTTTTTGTTGTCCATGGATCTCCAGACATAAATCACATATGCAAGCACCACGGGAATAAGCAGGGCCACCCAGGTCATCACCTGCAATGTATACAGGCTGGAGGAGGCATTGTAGATGGTCAGGCTGGACTGCAGGTCTACCTTGGATGGATAAAAAGCCGTATTATTAAAACCTGCCATCCCGAAAACAGCCAGCCCCAGCAGAACGGTTCCCAGCCCGGAAGACCAGATGCCGCATCGGGCAGCTGTTTTGGCCGTCAACATAGCCCCGGTGACCAGCAGGACAAGACCAAAGACCAGCGAGATTAACAGGGCCGGCACCTGAATAAGGTTGAGGAAATACTTAAAGGTCACTCGAATAATTTCACCATTCTGACCGATGGCGTATCCATCCATGGGGATAACCTGCAGGACAAACCAGCCCAGGAAAGGGAGGCTGTAGAGAAAATTCTTATAGGTTGCCAGCCGCAGCCTTTCTTCCAAACCGTCATTGTCCGTAAAATCGATATTGTTCAGCAGATACATGGCGCCTAAAGCCCGGGCGTTAAAGACCAGAAACAGGCCGACGGAAAGGTTAAACAGGGAAAAGGCCGCCTCAAGACCACGCAGGGAGCTGGTCCAGGTAACCAGATTGTATTGACTTAAAATAAAATTGGAGCCGGTAAAAAAGGTGCCGACGGCAGCGCCTATCAGCAGAATACCGACGGCGCCGTTAACAAAGAGAAAACCCTCATAGACTTTGGCCCCCAGAATATTAGCAGGTTTTTTCCGATATTCGTAACTGACCGCCTGAATGATAAAAGTAAACAGAATCAAAATCCACACCCAGTAGGCGCCACCAAATGACGTCGCGTAAAATTTGGGAAAGGCGGCAAACAAAGCGCCTCCGAACAATACCAGGGTGGTAAAGGTCAACTCCCATTTTCTACCCAGAGAATTGATTATCAGATCCTTGTCCGTGTCTGTTTCCGCTACCTGCCAGAGCAAAGTCTGCCCGCCCTGAACAAAGGTCAGAAAGAGAAACAGGGAACCGACCACGGAACAGATCAACCACCAGAGTTCCTGTAACTGGGCATGGCTTGCATTTTCAATCCATAAGGCAATCATTGTTTACTCCTTTGAAGTAGCAGAAAAATATCGAATGT
>JALSNT010000283.1 GCA_026986885.1 Desulfobulbaceae bacterium | reverse complement strand
CCGGAACCTGCCGTTATTCTTGCCGGTACCAGTAGCGGCTGCGGTAAAACAACGGTTACTCTTGGTGTTATGGCTGCCCTGCGCGAGTGGGGTGTCAAGGTGCAGCCGTTTAAATGCGGCCCGGATTTCATTGATCCCAGCCTGCACCGGTTGGTGACCGACAGGATTTCCCGCAATCTGGATCTGCGGATGTGCGGGCGGCAATTTGTCGGAAGATGTTTTGCCGTCCATGCCCCGGCTGCTGGTATTTCGATAATCGAAGGGGTGATGGGTCTTTTTGACGGCGGTGAAGGCTCTGCCGCCCATCTGGCCGCGTTTCTTAGCGTTCCGGTTATCCTGGTGGTGGATGTCCGTTTCGCTGCCGAGAGTGTGGCGGCAGTCATCAAGGGCTTTGAAACCCTTGATGACCGGATCCGGGTTGCCGGTGTTATCCTTAACCGGGTGGGCAGCGAACGCCACCGGCAGATGATTGCGGATGCTGTCAACAAATACTGCCGGGCTGAAATTATCGGCGTCCTGCCGAGGGATGGTGAATTTTCTCTGCAGTCCCGGCATCTTGGCCTGCACATGGGCCCGGAGGTTGATCTGGACCGGCAACGCCTGGCGACCCTGATTGAAGAGCATCTTGATCTGGATAAACTGTGGCAGTTGGCCTGTACTGCCAAATTCGGAGTCGACAAACCGGAAAACGTGGTCGGTCATCCGGGACGGAAGCCTGTTGTCCGATTAGGCATTGCGCGGGATGAAGCCTTTTGCTTTTACTACCAGGATAATCTGGAGATGCTTCAGGCCGTCGGGGCGGAAATTGTGGAGTTCAGCCCAATGTACGATGATAAACTGCCCGAAAATCTGGACGGACTGTATTTCGGTGGTGGGTATCCGGAATTGTATGGGGCTGTTCTGGCCCAAAATACTTCCATGCGGGAAGATGTCCTGCAGTTTTCCCGGTCGGAGAAGCCGGTGTACGGAGAATGCGGCGGGTTTATGTACCTCTGCGAATCCATTGTCGATACCCGGGGGATGGAGCATCCCATGGCGGGTATCTACCCGGTGCGCGCAAAGATGGGTAAGCGTCTGCGCAGGCTTGGTTATAGACAGGTGGAAATGAGGGCGAGTACATTGCTTGGCCTTCAGGGCGACATGTGTTATGGGCATGAATTTCATTATTCGCAAATTGCATCCATGCCCGACTGGGTTGAACGGGTCTTTGCACTTGATGATGGACGGCTTGAGGGGTATCGCATCGACAATACGCTGGCTGGATATGTGCATCTGCACTGGGGCCGGACCCCGGATGCCGCCCGTCGCTTTGTCGATATGATGATTTCCCAATCGGAGATGGAATCAGTATGAATACATCTAAAATTAAAAAAATAGGCCCGTTGGAAATTGAGGGAGAGAGTTTTCGCATTATTGAAGCTGAACTTGGTTCCACCGATTTCAGTTCTGAAGAATTTGCGGTGGTGCGGCGCTGTATTCACGCCACCGGTGATTTTTCCTTTGCCGACAACATACGATTCAGTCCCGGCGCAGTAGAGGCCGGTCTTGCGGCCATCCGGGCAGGAAAAAATATCCTGGTGGATGTCAACATGGCGGCCGGCGGTATTTCAAAAGGGTTGCTTGAAAAGTTCGGCGGCCGGGTTATTTGTCGTATCAATGAGGACGATACCGTGAACCGGGCAAGGGAGGAAGGGAAGACTCGCTCCGAGGTGGCCATGGAGCAGGCAGTCGATGATAATATCGGCATTGTTGCCATTGGTAATGCGCCCACAGCCCTGCTCAAGGTTATGGAGCTGGTGGAAACAGGTCGGTTTTCACCGAATCTGGTGATCGGTGTGCCGGTCGGTTTTGTCAATGCTACGGAATCAAAGGATATTCTCAACGGTCAATCGTATCCCTTTATTACTGCCCTTGGCAGAAAAGGCGGCACTCCCGTGGCCGTGGCAGCGGTCAATGCCCTTTTACGCCTCGCCTGATTTGGAGCACTGTGTCTGCGAAGAAGAAAAAATTGAGATCAGGTTTCACCACCGGCGCCTGTGCGGCGGCGGCAGCCAAGGCGGCAGCCGTGGTGCTGCTCAGCGGTCGCTCTGTCGATCATGTGGAAATTCCGTTTCCCACCGGTGAGCGTCATAGTTTTTCCCTTCACTCCTGTGTCTGTCAGGACGGGCAGGTGACGGCATCAATTATCAAGGATGCGGGTGATGATCCGGATGTGACCAATGGCGCTGAAATTATTGCCATTGTCGAACAACGCCCCTCCTCTGGAAAAGGGGATGAGGTAACCATCTTCGGTGGCCCCGGTGTCGGCAGGGTCACCAAGCCCGGCCTGCCGGTATCCGTGGGTGAACCGGCAATCAATCCAGTGCCGCAAAAGATGATCAGGGCAGCTATTGCCGAGGCGGTTAAGGAAGTCGGAGGCGATGATATTTGTCCTCTCCAGGTTACCATCTGTGTGACCGATGGCGAACTGCTGGCCGAAAAAACACTCAATTCCCGTCTTGGTATTTTAGGCGGCCTGTCCATCCTTGGCACCACCGGTATTGTGCGGCCGGTATCGGCAAAGGCCTGGACCGATACCATTGACGCCTCCATGAAGGTTGCCCGGGCCGTGGGACTTTCCGAGGTTATTTTGTCCACCGGCCGGACCTCGGAGGCAGCCGTACAGAAAAAACTACAGTTACCGGAAGAGGCACAGGTGATGATGGGTGATTATCTGGCCTATGCGCTTAAAGCGGCCCGGCGGCATGGATTTAATAAGATATATCTGGCCGGTATGTGGGCTAAGATACTTAAATGTGCCCTTGGTATCCCCCAGACCCATGTCCGACACGGCCCGCTTGAGGTGAGCCAGGCCGCAGATCTGTTAGCTGATCTTGGTCTTGATCGGCGGCAGGCCGATGCACTGGCCGGGGCCAACACGGCACGGGAGATCTACCAGCGGCTTAAGGCCGATGGTCGTGATGATTTGATTATCGCTGTCTGCAAGAGGGCA
>JALSNT010000282.1 GCA_026986885.1 Desulfobulbaceae bacterium | reverse complement strand
ACCGATGACGGCAGAAGAATACTTGATATACAACCGGAAGGGCTGCATCAACGGGTTCCGTTGATCATCGGATCCAGGGAACAGGTGGACAAAGCGGAGGAATTTTTTTTAAAACAAAGCAACTGAATTTTGTAAAATGTCGTAAGAAGTCTTGATGTATTCAAAGATGACTTGGTATTAAACAGGGACTCCGGATGGGTGAAATCATCAATTCAGGTAACATACAAGGTTTGGGTCATCCAGCGTGTACTTATTCCTAACATCGCATTTTGCCGACACCCTCTTGAAAAAGAATCCTGCATCTCAATTTAGGTTGCAAAAAAAGACAGACGTATTAAGCAAAGCTCGTCGGCCTTGCCTGTTTATCCCTGACAGAGGACAGAAAGCAGAGGTCGGATGACAGTCTACGAGTAAAGAGCTTTAAGCTCTTCCGATGCCATCATCAATTTTGACAGGAGGAATGAATGAAACTCACCGCTAAACTGCTTGTTGTTCTAATGCTGGTCGTTTTTACAGCTTTACCGGCAATGGCACAGAAAACCATCAAGTGGAAACTTGCAATGACCTGGCCGTCAACCCTGACGCCGCTGGCTTCACCGCCGATTAAACTTGCCGGGATGATTAAACAGATGAGTGGCGGAAAATTCCTCATCAAGGTTGAGGGTAAAGAGAAACACAAGGCACCGCTTGGTATCCTTGACATGGTCCGGGGCGGCCAGTATCAGATGGGTCACAGCGCCTCCTATTATTGGAAAGGCAAAGATATCAGCATGGTCTTTTTTACCACGGTTCCCTTTGGCATGAACGCCGAGGAACAGTATGCCTGGTTTTACTATGACGATGGTATGAAACTGATGGAAAAGGCCTATGATAAATTTAAGGTTCTCAGCTTTCCCGGCGGCAATACCGGCGTGCAGATGGGAGGGTGGTTTAAAAAAGAAATTAAATCCCTTGATGATTTGAAAGGGCTGAAAATGCGTATTCCCGGTCTTGCCGGGGAAGTTTTTGCAAAGCTTGGCGTTAATGTAACCAATATTCCCGCCGGTGAGCTGTATACTTCTCTTGATCGCGGCACCATTGACGCCCTGGAATGGGTTGGTCCGGGAATGGATATTCGCATGGGTTTTCATAAAATTGCTCCCTATTATTATACCGGCTGGCATGAACCGGCATCGGAAATGCAGTTTTTGATCAATAAACGTGCCTTTGCCAAGCTCCCCCCTGAATATCAGGAAATGCTGAAGGTCGCCATGAAGGCTGTGGCTGCGGATATGTTTTCAGAAAATTTTGCCGATTCCGCCAATGCCTGGGCAAAGATGAAAACCGATTATCCCAATATCAAGGTAAAAACCTTTCCCAAACCGGTGCTTAAGGCAATGAAAAAGGCTACCGACGATCTTCTCAACGGTTATGCCGCCAAGAGCGCAGAATTTAAAACCATTCTTGATTCCCAGCGTGCTTTCATGAAAAAAGCCCGCGCCTGGACCATCATTTCGGAATACAATTACATCAAGACCTGCGAAGAACTTAAAGATTAAGTAAATGCTTATCGAGGCTGTTGCCGCCCTGTCAAAAAACTTCTTTTTGACAGGGCTTTTTTTTTCGGCTCTGTGTTATAATTTTTTTTCGGGGAATATGATCCCATGTTGAATACCATAGAAAAAACCATTGCCCGCATTGTCGATATCGTTGGCCGGTTGACCTGTTTTTTTCTGATATTAATGGTTCTTAATGTATCTTTTGACGTCATGATGCGCTATGTCTTCCATAACAGCTCCGTTGGCATGCAGGAGCTTGAATGGCATCTGTTTGCGGTGGTTATCCTGCTGGGAATTTCGGTAGCGTTGAAAGACGAAGGTCACGTGCGGGTGGATTTTCTTTATGATACCTTGAGCGTCAGGAAAAAGGCCGTTATCAATATTTTAGGTACAGTATTTTTTCTCATGCCTGTCGCCCTGTTGATTTTTTTCGGTTCTTTTGAGTTTGTGAGAGATTCCTGGGAAATTTGTGAAATTTCAGAAGATCCGGGCGGGCTTCCCTGTCGCTGGTTGATAAAAGGGATGATCCCTGTTGCCTTTGGCTTTCTGTTGTTCAGCGCTGTCGGCTATATTTTGCAGAATATACGATTGTACAGGGAGGCAAAATGATAGGTCTTATCATGTTTTTTGCGGCCCTGGTCTTACTGGTCGTCGGTTATCCAGTTGCCTTTACTTTCGGTGCCGTTGCCATGTTTTTCGGTGCGATAGCCGCTTTTGTACAGATGCTTCCTGATCCGACTTTTTCAGGAGTGGCCGAAGAATTTTTTCTTATGTTTTCCATGATGCCGTTTCGTATTTATGCCATCATGACCAACACCATCCTGATGGCCATTCCCCTGTTTATCCTCATGGGAATCGTCTTGCAGAAATCAGAACTGGCTGAACGGCTGCTGGAATCCATGGGTATTCTGTTTGGTAAAATTCGCGGGGGCGTTGCCATCTCAACGGTGCTGGTAGGCACCCTGCTGGCGGCGTCAACCGGCGTTGTCGGGGCTTCTGTCGTTGCCATGGGGGTAATTTCCCTGCCGGTTATGTTAAAGTACGGATATTCTAAAAAACTTGCCACCGGCACGATTTGCGCTTCCGGTACTCTGGGCCAGATTATTCCACCCTCTATAGTCCTCATTATTTTAGGGGATGTGTTCCAGCTGCCGGTGGGCGATCTCTTCCAGGCGGCCCTTGCACCCGGGCTTGTTCTTGTCGGATGTTACATCTTTTATATTCTGGTGATTTCATTTGTTAAGCCGGAGCTTGCACCGGCCATAGAAGTGGGGGGAGAAAAGAGATCGGTCGTTATTAAACAGGCTATGCTGGCCATCATTCCCACATTATCATTAATCATCATGGTTCTCGGCTCAATTTTTGCCGGTATTGCCACTCCGACTGAATCCGCATCCGTGGGTGCCCTCGGTTCTCTGGTACTGGCGGCACTGTATAAAAAGCTGAGCCTGAAAATCATTAAGGATTCCG
>JALSNT010000281.1 GCA_026986885.1 Desulfobulbaceae bacterium | reverse complement strand
TACGATAAATTCGGCAAAGACTGGCAAAACGGCCAGGATTTTAAACCACCGCCCAACTGGGATGCAGGTTTTGAATTTAAAGGTGCCGGCTATACCGGTGGCAGTGACCATGATTACAGTGATTTTTTTGAATCACTTTTTGGACGCAGCAATTATTCCGGCGGCTCCACCGGGCGTAGAACCTTCCGCATGAAGGGCGAAGATCAACACGCAAAAATAGTCATTCGCCTGGCCGACGCCTTCCACGGATCCCGACAAAATATTACCCTGTCCCGGGCAACGGTGGATGAGAACGGCCGCGTTACGACCCAACCCCATAATCTGCAGGTCACCATTCCCAAAGGCGTTATCGAGGGACAACGGATACGGCTTGAAGGACAGGGCATGCCGGGTATGGGCGGCGCACCGGCAGGCGATCTTTACCTGGAAATCGCCTTTGCCGAAGATCCGATTTTTCATGCGGAAAAACGCGACATCCACATGGAACTGCCGATTACTCCCTGGGAGGCGGCCCTGGGCGCCACTGTCACCGTGCCGACATTGGGCGGCAAGGTACAGTTAAAAATCCCGGCGGGCTCCCAGGGTGGTAAAAAACTTCGCCTCAAAGGCCGCGGTTTATCAACTTCTACCAAAAAGGGGGATCAGATCGTTACCCTGCGTATCGTCGTGCCCGAGGCCAAAACCGATGAACAGAAAAAACTCTATCGAAAAATGGCGGAAATCATGCCGATTGATCCGCGAAAAAATCTTGGCGTGTAAAAAATGACTGATGAAAAAACACTCACCGGCATTGTCCTTGATGAGGACACCTGTTGCAACCTTGGAGATCTTTGCCGGTTATGCGGTGTGCCGGCGGACAGTATCCTGGAAATGATTGATGAAGGCATGCTCTGCCCACAGGGAACCCACCCGCGGGAATGGCGCTTTTCCGCCCTGGAAATCAGAAGGGTCCAAACCACGATTCGGCTGCAACGGGACCTGCGGGTCAATCTTCCCGGCTGTGCCCTGGCGCTGCAACTCCTTGAAGAACTGGAAGAACTCCGCCGCCTGTGCCGCAGGCGCTGATTTGTGCAGTCGCTGACCTTTTTTTTAAACGGCCTGCACGGACCTTCCCTGATTACCGGTGCCACGGCAGCGACCATTCTCATCCTGCTGTGCGGCTTGACGTTTTATACCCGACTGACCAGACGTAATCTCGGGCTGACCATTCGCCTGGAACAGGCGGGAAAAAATATCAGGAATCTGGAAAACGCCGTCAAGCACCTGCAGGAGGAACGAGACAGCCTGCGTCTGCAGCAGCACACGACCACGGAAGTGATGGGTGAGTTGCAGGCAGAGCTGAACAACAGTAAACGGCTACTGCAGGAACGGGAAAAACTCTTTGCCGCGGTCCGGGATCAGATGCACCGGGATTTTGAGCTGCTGGCTGTCCAGGTTCTGCAGCAGCAGGGTAAAGAGATGGTTTCCAGGCATGAATCCGGCCTGCAGTCGTTACTGGAACCTATGCACATACAACTCAAAAATTTTCAGCACAAGGTTGAAGATGTCTACGACAGGGAATCCCGTGACCATGCCGCCCTGATCAGAGAAATAGAACTGTTACGAGAGCTTAATCAACAGTTGAGTACCGATGCCCTGCAACTTACCCAGGCCCTGCAGGGGAAGAACAAACTCCAGGGCCAGTGGGGGGAAATGATCCTGGAAAAGCTGCTGGAAGACTCGGGCCTGCGTAAGGGAAGTGAATTTGAAACCCAGCCGTCCATGCGCAACGAACAGGGTCAACTGCGACGACCTGACGTCATCATCCATCTGCCGAAAAACCGGGATATCATCATTGACGCCAAGGTATCACTGAAGGCCTGGTCACGCGCTGCCCACGAAGAGGATGAAAAAAAACGGCAACGACTGATAAACAGACATATTGCCTCCCTGCGCAGTCATATCAGGGGATTAGGCGACAAGGCATATTATCGACTTGCCGGGGTAAATACCGTTGACTTTGTCCTGCTGTTCATGCCGGCTGAAGCGGCCTTTCAGGCAGCCGTCGCCGCCTCTCCCGAATTGCTCTCCGAGGCCATGCGCAAAAAAGTGGTCCTGGCCGGGCCTTCGACCCTGCTGGCCATCCTGCGCACCATCCACCACCTCTGGCGCATAGACGAGCAGGGACGTAACGGTTTAGCTATTGCCAAACAGGCCGGAGATATTTATGATAAGCTTGTCGGTTTTGTCGAGGCCTTCGAAGAAATTGGTTTCCGCCTCGACCAAAGCCACCAGAGCTGGCACACTGCCAGAAAACGACTGCTTTCCGGCAAAGGTAACCTGATCGACCGGGTTGAATCCCTCAAAACACTTGGTGTTCAACCGGAAGGTAATCTTTCTGAAAGCATCAAAAGAAAACAGTAGGAGGTTTACCATGAAATATTTAAGCATAGTAATTTTCGTTGCCCTGTTCGCCCTGACATCCTGTACCGGCATGGGAGTGCAACAGGGAAGAAAAGGCCAGGTCGGGGCCGTCGGCGGCGCTGCCGCCGGTGCCATTATCGGCCAGGCCATCGGTCATGATACCCAGTCGACCCTCATAGGAACGGCAATAGGCACCATGCTCGGTTATATTGTCGGCAACGAAATGGACAAATATGATCGGCAGGAACTCAATCACGTCTATGAGCGCGGCGTCTCCAACCGCCCCTCTTCCTGGGTCAACCCCGACACCGGTAATCAGTACAGCGTTACCCCGGAACCTGCCTATACCAACCCGACCACACACCAGGTCTGCCGTCGGGCAAAAATTGATGCCGTTATTGACGGCCGTCACAAAGATACCTACAGCACTGCCTGTCGTGACGAATATGGTCACTGGCAGTTGAGGCCGTAACGGGATGGTTTCCGGTCGCTTTTCTCTTTCCACCGCGGTCAACATGGAGTTTGTCGATATTACCGACAAACTCCAGCGAACCGTTGACGAAAACAAGATAGACTCCGGCATACTGGTCGCGTACAATCCGCATACGACTGCCGGACTTACCATAAATGAAGGTGCCGATCCGGCCGTACAGAGTGACCTGGTCGGCATCCTGCACCGCATCATTCCCCGTGATTATCCCTGCCGGCACAGGGAAGGCAACTCGCCGTCACACATGATGGCCACCCTTACCGGCAGTTCGGTCACTATCATTATTGAGGAAGGCCATCTGATGCTGGGAACCTGGCAACGCGTTTTTTTCTGTGAATATGACGGACCGCGTAACCGTAAGGTATGGTGGAAAATCATGGCGGATCAATAATCATGCCCGGCAACCCACTGCCCGCAGATGAAATTGTCTTCGGCCTGGACCGAAAAACCGACGAACGCTCGCTCGAACTCTTTCTCCGGCTGTTCAGCAAACAGGAGCTGCTGGATACCCTCATTCCCCTTCTTGACGATGGCGAGATAGAACAGGTGGTCGACCACCTCACCACTCTCATGCGCAATCATCTTGAGGAAAAACAGTATCACGAACTGTTTCTTGGGGATACGGGACATCACCATTAAACGGTCCCGGCCTCAATGAGAACAGACAATACCATGCCGTCACCAATTCTTAATCTCCGAGATTTCTTAGATATTCTGAAAAATAATGACCAACTGCTGGTCATTGACAGCCAAGTGGACCCCTACCTTGAAATTGCGGAGATTCATCGCCGGGTGATTGCCAGGCAGGGGCCGGCGCTTCTATTCACCAGGGTCAAGGGATCATCCTTTCCCGTGGTCACCAATCTGTTCGGTACCAACAGACGACTGGAACTTGCATTCGGCAACCGACCCCTTGATTTTGTCCGCAGGCTGGTCAAGCTGGTGGATCGGCTCATGCCGCCGAAACTCTCCACCATCCGGCAGGCATGGCCTCTGGTTACTCAGGGCTTGAAAATAGGTATGAAAACTGTTCGTCAAGCCCCGGTCATGGAATGTCTGCAGCAACCGGCCCGGCTTGGCGATCTGCCGCTGCTGACCTCCTGGCATTCGGACGGCGGCGCCTTTGTTACCCTCCCCCTTGTCTATACCGAACATCCGGACGGTCTCGGCCACAATCTCGGCATGTATCGTATCCAGAGATTTGACGACACCACCACCGGCATTCACTGGCAGATCCACAAGGGAGGAGGTTTTCACTACTATGTTGCTGAACAACACAATCAGGCACTGCCCATGACCCTGTACATCGGCGGCCCTCCTGCTCTGATGCTTGCCGCTATTGCGCCGCTGCCGGAAAATATCCCCGAACTGATGCTGGCATCACTGCTGCAGGGGAAGAAACTGCACATGACCGATGATCCCCTGGGCGGACACCGGTTGGTTGCTGAAGCGGAATTTGCCGTTAAAGGAATAGTGCCGCCCAGGATCCGCCATCCCGAGGGACCGTTTGGTGATCATTACGGCTACAACTCTCTGCAGCACGATTATCCGATTTTTCAGACCAGTCATCTCTATCACCGTAAGGATGCCATCTATCCGGCAACAGTGGTTGGTCGACCGAAGCAGGAAGATTATTTTATCGGTGATTTTCTGCAGGAACTTCTCTCGCCCCTGTTTCCCCTGGTGATGAGTGGCGTTAAGCAGTTAAAAACTTTTGGAGAAACCGGCTTCCACTGCCTGGCCGCCGCTCGGGTTGCCAATCGCTATCCCCGGGAAGCATTTGCTTCCGGCCTGCGTATTTTAGGAGAAGGCCAGCTCTCTTTGACAAAATTTCTGCTGCTGACCGATGGCAGTATAGATGTTGCTGATTTTCCGAAACTCTGGCAATATATCTTAGAGCGCATCAACTGGAACCAGGATCTCTTTGTCTTTGCCAATGTCTCCCAGGATACCCTGGATTATACCGGTCCCTCCGTCAACAAGGGATCAAAGGCGATGATGCTGGGACTGGGTGCAAAACGACGGGAATTGCCGGCAGAATTTTCCGGTTCCCTGCTCGACGGCTGCAGCAAAGCAGTCTGTTATCTGCCGGGAACACTGGTCGTTCAGGGAAAACCATACGCCGAGGCCCCGAAGCAAGCCGCTGAACTGGCCCATTTCCCGGGTATTAAAAAATGGCAGGTTGTCCTGCTGGTTGATTCCAGCGCTGAGGCCACCTCCAATCTGCAGGAATTTCTCTGGACGTTTTTTACCCGTTTTGAACCTGCCGCCGACATCCATGCCGCCTCCGAAACAACAATACGTTTCCACGTAGGCCTCACTCCACCGGTGATCTTTGACTGTCGGTTGAAACCCTGGTATACGGACGTACTGGAAGTTGACCCTGCAACAAAGGCTCTTGTTGACGGTAAATTTAATTCCATGGTTCCGAAGCGCTGGCGTTAATTTTTTCACGTCACCACTGACACTCCGACTGCGATGGAAGAACGATTACAAAAGATCCTTGCCCGGGCCGGAATCGCATCCCGCAGAAAATGCGAAGAATTGATTAAATCAGGAAGAATTGCAATCAACGGTACGCCTGTCACCCAAATGGGATACAAAATTGATCCGGCAACTGTGCGGATAACCTTTGACGGCAGGCCGGTCTGCGATGAAAAAAAAATATACCTTCTCCTCAACAAGCCGACCGGCTATGTGACTACCCTGTCCGACCCCCAGGGGAGACCCATTGTCACTGACCTGGTTCCCGATATTGACAAACGAATCTTTCCCGTGGGTCGCCTTGACCTCAACTCCGAGGGGGCATTACTGCTGACAAATGACGGCCGCCTGACTAACTATATCCTGCATCCGCGTTACGGTGTTGCCAAAACCTATGAAGTTACGGTGGAAAAACCTCCCACATCGGGACGCTTACAACAGCTCGAACAGGGAATTATTATTGACGGCGTTCAAACCATGCCGGCAAAAATTCGTTTTATTTCTCCTGAAAAACAAAAAATTCGCTTGCAGATTATTCTGCATGAGGGGAAAAAGCGACAGGTAAGAAAAATGTTTTCGGCAATCGGACATCCGGTGAAAAGACTGAAAAGAACAGCGTATGGAGCACTTAAGCTGGGCAACTTACGACCTGCCCAACACCGTTATCTGACCAAAAAAGACATAAAAAATATCTTTTCCGGAAAAATTCCCTTTACAATCAAAAACATACCTGATTAAATCTTCATAGTGAATCAACAAATGATGAAAGGATCCTTGCTGTAGGGGACAAAACAGACCGGTTTTTAAACTTGCTGCGTGAGGGAAAACAGCATGAACAAATCAGAATTAATTGAAGCTTTGGCCGAAAAAATGCAATTGCCCGTTCGCGAGGCAGCATCAATCACCAACACTATTATCGACACCATGACCGATGCCTTGGCCAACGGCGATTCGATTGAAATCAGAGGATTTGGTTCCTTTGTGGTAAAGAAGTATGGTTCCTATACCGGTCGCAACCCAAAAACAGGGGAAAAAATAAAAGTTGCTCCCAAAAAACTGCCTTTCTTTAAAGTCGGTAAAGACCTGCGGGAGAGGGTCA
Organism: Desulfobulbaceae bacterium; assembly: GCA_026986885.1. The sequence goes on along the minus strand of JALSNT010000281.1, from coordinate 5,377 downwards.
ACGCAAATCGAAAAAAATAAAAACGATTCGCTCAGCTGACAATGTTTCCAACCAGATCATAGGTATGTGCTTCGGTGACGGCAACCGAAACAAAATCACCAGGGTTTGCCTGACCATCAGCAATATACACACAACCGTCTATTTCCGGAGCCTGGAACCTGGTTCGGCCGATGAGTAAAAGTTCTGTTTCCGGGCTGACTCCTTCAACTAAAACCGACTCCACCCTGCCCACATACTGTTGCGCATTATGAGCACTTACTTCCGCCTGTGCCTGCATCACCCGGGAGTAGCGTTTCTCTTTGGTCTCGGTATCCACTTTTTCATCAAGGCGATGGGCGGCACAGTCCATTTCATCATGATACTGGAAAACGCCGACATGATCCAGACGCCAGCGCCGTAAACAGGCAAGCAACAGGTCCACATCCGCTTCCCTCTCACCGGGAAATCCCACCAGCATGGTCGACCGGATGGCACAATAAGGGAGATGGCGGCGAATTTTTTCAAGCAACTCCTCAAGGTCATCAAGGGTATAGTTCCTATTCATCCTCTTTAAAATACGACTACTTACATGCTGAAAGGGTAAATCGAGATAGGGGACGATGCGCGTATTTTCAGCCATCAGGGCGAGTAGTTCTTCAGATGTCGTCGATGGGTACAGGTACAACAGGCGTATCCATGGAATGTTCGTTTCACTAAGCAAACGACGCAGGAGAAATACGAGATCATGGCTCCCGGGCAGATCATCGCCATAGGCGGTCAGGTCCTGGGCTATCAAATTCAATTCACGAACACCACCATTTTCAAGTTGCTGGGCCTCCAGGATAAGATCATGTACGCTTCGGCTGCGAAGCCGGCCCCGGATAGAGGGTATGAGACAGTAGGAACATCTATTATTACAACCGTCGGTAAGCTTGAGGAATGCCTGATAAGAGGGGGTAGATATATGTCGAGGAGTTGCGGCTCCCATCAGAAAACGGACTGGTTGCCGCATCAGGACGCCTGGTTCTTGCAGGGAATGATGCTGCCTGATCAATTCACCAATTTCCGGTATTTCATTGATACCGACAAAAAGATCAACCTCGGGTAATTCCTTGAGTAACTGCAGGCCATAACGCTGTACCAGGCAACCAGCGACAACCAGCATTTTGTTGTTTCCGTGTTGTTTATACTCGGCGAGCCGGAGAATTTCGTCAACTGCCTCTTCAACAGCCGGCTGAATAAAGCCACAGGTATTGACGAGCAGCAACTCGGCCTTTGCCGGATCATCCACCGGAAAATAACCATTATTCTCAAGAATGGCCAGCATTACCTCGGAATCAACCAGATTTTTTGCACATCCCAGGCTGACAAGGTGCAGGGTTTTTTTTCCACTCATTAAGCGTGATGGCCTCGTTAAAAGTAAAAATCATGTTATTAGATGGCTAAGTAAAAACACAGATACACAGGTAAGCGTAGACTCCAGGGAGTAGTGTTCCGTAGCGGGTCTTAATTAGACATGCAATATGTTGAGAATTGCTACAGAACACACTTTGCTGTCGATCGAAGTTTTTACGACGCCGGCAAACGTTCTATCTCAAAAAAAAAGGAGCTGCGGCAAATGCCGCAGCTCCTTTTGCATACTACTAACCTATCCTGCTCTTACAGACCCAATGCAGCTTTAAATGGGTTGGCGTACAGCAGGATAAAAGCAATTACCAGACCATAAATAGCGATGGACTCAACAAGAGCCATACCAAGAATCATGGTGGTGGTGATCGCACCTTTTGCTTCGGGGTTGCGAGCAACACCCTGGCAGGCACCGAGGACACCGGAACCCATACCAATACCAGCGCCGAGGCCTGCAAATCCAATTGCGTGTGCAGCACCGATGCAAACTAATGCGAGATGAATCTTATCCATTTGAACGTTCCTCCTAAAAAGTTATATAAAGTTGGCCTTCTTCTCCGATGAACGGAAATTTATTTTTACAACTGTATTAATCAATGAGCGGGTTCCATGGCTTGTGCGCAATAACTTACGGACAGCAGGACAAAAACCGCTGCCTGCACCAGGGAAACCAAAACTCCGAGACAGAGTATAGGCAGAGGCGCAAAATACGCACCGGCAAGCATAAAAAGAACAGCAAGCAAAATCTCCTTGGCCACGATATTTCCGAAAAGACGCATGGAAAGTGACAGGATTCGGGCAAAGTTGGAGATCAGCTCAAGAAGAAACATAAAAGGTGCAATAGCAGGCACCGGACCCATAAAATGTTTATAATACTTGACACCATGAGTACGAAAACCGAGAATGTGATGGGTAACCCAGACGATGAGCGTCATAGCCAGGGTAATATTCCAGTTTGAAGTCGGTGACATAAAACCGGGAATAAGTCCAATCATATTGGCAACCACAATATACAGAGAAAAGGTTGCCATCATGGGATACAGCATCCTGGCTCCTTTTTCACCAAGACTCTCCTCAAAGGTGTCCATAAGACCGGCGATGACGACTTCCCAAAAGTTCTGTCCACTTCCTGGAACAATCTCCAGTTTTCTCATGGTCAGCTTCGGCACAATAATCAAAAAGGCCATGACCAGCCAGGTATAGGTCATATAGGGAGTACACAGCTTTTCAAGAAGAGTATGACCGACAACTGTCTCGGGAACTGGCAGTCCCATTTTACTAAGAATCAGGGAAATAAATAAAATTGGTTCTTCCATAGCCTTTTACTCCTTAAGCACTCTGTATGGAATATAGTTTTCTGCCGCCGCAGGCAACCACACCTATAACACTAAGCATCACGGTCGACAGACCTGATGCCACTCCTATCATATTGAGCTGCATCCTTGTTGATACGGCATACAGCAACAGGCCGAGTATGATAAGCTTGGCATAAAATTTAAACACAAAACGAACACGTTCCATTCGCTGCACGGTCCGCACCATATCCGGATTACTTGTCGCCACCCGACCGAGGATCTGTTCCGCATCCCGTTTAAGCATCCAGAAACTACCATTGACCAGCAGGGAACCCACCAGAACGGACTGGGCAAATAATGCTCCCCATTTTAAAAAGCCGGCACCGGCAATAACTACGGTTAACAGCAGACTAAGCCGTTGAATAGAGCGTAAAATTTTGACTTCCGACTTTTCCTGTGCCATGTTCATTGTATCCGCTATTCCTGCATCATCTTCCGGTAAAGATCATACAGAGTCTTAAAACCGGCGAGGATGCCCACACCCAGAAAAACAAAAGTAAGATACGGTGCCGTCTTTCCATGAAAGACTTTGTAATCAAGATACCAGCCGATTCCAAGACCGATAAAAACAGAGATAACCACCGTCATTCCTACATGACTGTAGGTCGCCAACTGACTGAACAATTCCCGCCGTCCCTCAGACATTGGCTTTATCTCCTGTTTACTCATTATTGAATCTGGTGATTGGTAGCATGCAACGACGGCAAACGCAACGATTTTTTTGTCAGTGGGATAACTTTTTGAATGACGACTCAGTCATTGCCAGCGCTTTTTCCATGGAAGTACGGTCATGTGCATATGATATAAACATTGCTTCAAACTGTGAAGGCGCAAGCCAGACGCCGCCGGCGAGCATCTGCCTGAAATGTTGCCCATAGCGTTCCGTATCAGCGGCAGCGGCCGTCCAGAAATCACGGACCGGTTCTTTAGTAAAAAAACAGGTCATCATCGATCCGATCCTATTCAGTACGGTCGGGACGGTACTGCTCCCGATAATACTGGAGAGTTCACCGGCAAACCAGTCACTCTTTTCCTCAAGATCGGTATAAAAATCCGGCTGCCGCACGACTTTCAACATGGCAAGCCCGGCTGCCATGGCCAGCGGATTGCCTGACAATGTCCCTGCCTGATAAACGGGTCCATCCGGTGCCACCTGATCCATGAGTTCAGCCCTGCCGCCATAGGCCCCTACCGGCAGTCCACCCCCGATAATCTTACCGAGACAGGTAAGGTCCGGCATTATGCCAAATCTTTCCTGAGCGCCGCCGAGTGCCAGCCGGAAACCGGTTATCACTTCATCGAAAATCAACACGATACCCAACTCTTCAGTCAATGCCCGTAAGGCCTGTAAAAATTGAATATCAGGAACGACCACGCCCATATTGCCGGCAACCGGTTCAACAATAACACAGGCAATATCATCGGGCCTGGACCGCAATGCCTTTTCAAGTTTTTCTATATTATTATACGGAAGAGAAATTGTATTTTTTACTATGTCGTCCGGCACTCCCGGGCTGCCGGGAATACCAAGGGTAAGAAGACCGGAACCTGCCTTGACCAGAAATGAATCCGCATGACCATGGTAACAGCCGTCGAACTTGACCACCATATCTCTGCCGGTACAGCCGCGTGCCAGCCGGACGGCACTCATGGTCGCCTCGGTGCCGGAATTAACAAAACGTACCTTCTCCAGTGACGGCACCGAATCGCAGACCAATTCGGCAAGTTCCACTTCAAGAGGCGTGGGGGCCCCAAAGCTGGTGCCCTGATGAGCTGCCTGGTTGACGGCCTCCAAAACATCTGGATGGGCGTGTCCCAGAATCATCGGCCCCCAGGAACCAACGAAATCCACATAAGAATTGCCGTCCACATCGGTAATTATACACCCCTCGGCACTCTGCACAAAAACAGGATCACAACCAACTGATTTACAGGCCCGGACCGGGGAATTCACGCCACCGGGGATCACATTCTTCGCACGCCTGAAAAAATCTTGGGAACGTTCTATCTTCATTTTTTCACCATGATTCTAAGAAAAAGAATCCTCCATAAACGATTACAAGGTACTCAAAGACGGTTAAATCCGCAATGCAGGCATACAGGGAATAATGTGGCGAGATGGATTATAGTCCTTATCTATGATGTATCGCAGCAAGTTAACCTGACCTGAATTCAGCTCTAACATACTCGCCCTTCATCTGTCAAAATAAGAAATATTTGTTGTCTATCAGCACAAACATACCCTTGTATCCTGCCCCCACAGTTTTTCCTTGTCACAGATGCACCGGCAAGGTAGAATAGCTGCTGAAAAATGTCTCCTCGAAACGACGATATAAAAAATTAAACATTTTATTGTCGTTACAAGGCAATGGCTATTCATTGATGAAACATCATTGAGGCCGATGTTCTAATTTTGGCCTCAGCAATTCAGGGAAATCGATCAAGAGATTCAACACTCGTGATTATTTTCGAATGTACCGGTATGGCTGAACCGAATTTTCCGTCACAGCCGAAACAAACGCTGACAACAGCATAAATCGGCTTCACCTCGCAGGCTTTTTTCGTACAAAGAAGGAGTAGAACTCAATGGCAAACGACAAAGTATTACACGTAAGCGATGATGAATTTGACAACAA
>JALSNT010000280.1 GCA_026986885.1 Desulfobulbaceae bacterium | reverse complement strand
TTTGTTGCATGCCCATGGGGATGGATACAACCAGGAAAAGGACCCGGTCGGGGTCCAGGCTATTTTATTTGCCATAACTTGGTGAAACTGCTATTCTGTTAATGGATTATTCTACCTCAATTCTGGTTCTGCTTTTCCAGGCGTTGTGCCGCAGGTTCCTGTCTGGAGGATGGGTTATGTCAAAAAAATGTCTGCCTTTTTTTCTTATGCTCGGACTGTTGTTTGTCTGTCCGACAGTTTCTTTTACCGGTGAGCTTGATTCCGCCTTTGGGGTTGATGGTCGTGTCGCGCTGGAGATTGGTACCTATGGCGATCGTGCCCAGGCGGTTGTTCTCCAGGATGACGGTAAAATCCTGTTAGGCGGCTCCTCGACCAATGGTGAATCCCTCTCTGTTTCCTTTCTTCGTCTCCTGCCCGACGGCAGTCCTGATCCCGAGTTCAATGGCGATGGTACGGCCATCATAAATATCGGAGATGGTGATGATGAAATCCTTGCCCTTGCTATGTCCCCTGACGGCAATATTGTCGCCGGCGGATATACCGATAACGGCCGGGATAGAGATTTTCTGCTCATGCGTTTTCTTGCGGATGGCTCCCTGGATACGGATTTCGGCCGTCATGGTTTTGTGAGTACGTCTGTGGGCAACAGCGATGATGAGATAACCGCCCTGGTTGTTGATAAAAACGGAAATATACTGGTTACCGGTAATGCGGCCGGTACCAACGGCAGAGTGCTGGTCCTGGCGAAATATCTTGCGGATGGCCACCTTGACAGTGCATTCGCTGATCGGGGATTGAGCCTGACCGGAGTGGGCACTGATGCCCTGGCGCAGGGCATGGTAGTGGGTGACGACGGTAGAATTGTGGTTTCCGGTTCTTATACGGACGGGAAAGTCACACGGATAATGCTGGCCGGTTTTACCCGTGACGGGCAGTTGGACAGGGATTTTGGTACCGACGGTATTGCAACTACCCTCAATCGACAGGATGTGTCCGAGGGATATGGGATGTATGCATCTGATAACGGTGATCTTTACGTTGCCGGTTCTCTCGGGACGGAGGGTAGACGGGCGGCCGCTCTTTTTCGTTTTACCGCCAATGGCCGTGTCGATGCTTCCTTTGGAGATAACGGTGTTCTGGTTACGGAAATCGGGCCGGAGGATGATGTTTTATATTCTCTGGCGGGTAATGCGACAAGTCTCAATGCTGCCGGTTTCACAACCACAAACGGTAATCGGGAATTTTTACTGATCACCTATGACCGGCAGACGGAAGAACTGCCTGCTCCTGCAGAGCTGCCGGGCAAAAAAAATGCGCATCTGCATATCAGGGACCTGCAGGTCAAGGAGTCGCTGGCATCCTTTAAAGAGGTGCCGGTGAGTGAGGCAAAACAATTACTGCCGGCGGTGGTGACCACTTCCTTTGGCGAAGGTGAATCGGTCAGTTACGGTGTTGCCGTCCAGAAAGACGGTAAGGTGGTGACTGTGGGTACCATCGGTGATGATGGCAGAACCAGCGCCGGAGTGGCCCGGTTTGCCGTTCCCGGGAGCAGCGCCAAATCTTTATCAGGATCCGGTGGGGCCGTTGATAACAATGTCAATATCACTACTCTGCCCATTACCGATATCAAGGCCACCGGTGCCTTTTCCGGTGGTAATATCAACGCGGCCCTGGGCGCGGTTACCCAGCGGGGCGTTGTTTTTTCCATCGCTCCCTTTCCTGTCTGCAAGGGTGAGTGTGCAAAAGGCGGCAGCGGTGGCGGTTTTGATGGTGGTGGTTCCGGCGGCGGTGGTGGTGACGGCGGCGGAGGAGGAGGAACCGACACAACTGCGCCGGTGATTACCAATACAACACCTTCATCGTTTGGACTCAAAGATAATGTGATACTTTCCGTAACCACGAATGAAGCTGCTACCTGTAAATTTAATATTGGTTCAGATCTTCCCTTTGAAGCAATGACGGAAACAATGTCCGGCAGCGCCGCTACCAGCCATGCAAAGGATATTGGTCCGCAGTCCCCTGGTTCACATACATCTTTTGTGCGTTGTGAAGATAACGCAGGTAATAAAAATTCTTCAGGAACAGGTATCACGTTTACGGTTGGAACCGCCACTTCCTGTTCACCTGTAAATACATTTGAAAAAACCGGACTGCTGCTTGCCGATGCATCGGAGGCCGTCGGTAACTTCCTGCTGCCGTCAGCCCATGCCCAGGCAGTAATTAGCGGGGCAACACAAGCGACGACGAACACCTCAAGTTCCTCGTCATTAAAGCTCCGGAAAGAAGGGTTCACCAATGACGGCGCCGGTACCGGTCTATACAGCTCAATTATGGAGGATATGGCTCCGGATACCCGCTATTATGTCCGTGCCTATGCCATTGTCGGTGATGTGGTCTATTACGGGCCGCAGGTCGTTTTCGAAACTTCCACTGCCTGTTTTATTGCCACGGCCGCCTATGGTTCCCTGCTTGATCCGGCCGTGGTCATCCTGCGTGAGTTTCGGGACCATTACCTGAAAACGAATTTCCTCGGAAGAAAATTTGTTACCTGGTATTATACCCATTCACCGCCCCTTGCCGACAGGATTGCGGCTTCCCCTCGTCTGCGGTTTGCAACCCGTATACTGCTGGTACCGCTCATCGGTGCCGGTTGGCTGGCCCTGCACCCGCCTGTTGCCTGTGCGGGACTTTTGTTGATCGGTTTTTTTGTGTTTTTTGTTTATGCACGCTTCAGGCAAAGGATATCTTCCATCCCTGTCTGATATTTTTTTACCTAAATTGAGCGTTTTCTTTATTTATTTATCATGAGGATTGAATTTTCCCTGTTATCAACTTTGATATGAAAAGCAAACGATACCCCATTGCCCAGCAGGGCTTTACCCTGATAGAACTCATGGTGGTCATGGTCATCCTCGGTATTCTGGCAACCATGATCGTGCCGCGTATCATGGACCGGCCGGAAGAGGCCAGACGCACCAAGGCAGCCATTGATATCCAGTCCCTTGAGCAGGCG
>JALSNT010000279.1 GCA_026986885.1 Desulfobulbaceae bacterium | reverse complement strand
GATTACTAGGGCAAAGTTCATTGAGCCATCATCAAAATTAGAACCATTGCTTGATGAAAACAATCAGTTGATATCTATTTTTGTGGCCGGCCTGTAAACGGCCAGGGAGAAGAAAACTTTGTAATTCGATATTCCCTATTCGACATTCAACTTAGCTCGTCAAATCAATAGCATGTAGTTTTTTTTGCTATTGTCACTTATTTAAAATCTGTGTTACTCAGTGTCCATCTGTGGTTTTCTAATGTTGCTGTGGTTCGATGGTAAGCAGATAAAAAAATAGCCGATGTAAGCACCGGCAGGCAGCAACGGGAAACATACCCGTCAAGCAAGCAGCACGCTGAAATCCTCGTCAGTGCCGAAGGTGTGCTCGGAAGCAGGGAAAATACCGCTGTTTATTTCTTCCCGGAAAACAGTGACCGCCTCTTTTAACTGCGGCGCTAACTTCAGGTATTGCTTGACAAAACCCGGGGTAAATTTTTCAAACAGACCAAGCATATCATTGGTCACCAGCACTTGACCGTCACAATGGGGTCCGGCGCCGATGCCGATTGTGGGAATATCTATCCCCCGGGTGACCACCTCGGCAAGTCCGCCGGGCACGCATTCAAGTACCAACGCAAAGGCACCGGCCTCTTCCAGTGCCCTGGCATCGGCCAGCAGCCTGCGACCAGCCTCCAGGCTTTTGCCCTGCACCTTGAAACCACCGAGCTGACCGGCGGTCTGCGGGGTTAAGCCAAGATGTCCCATAACCGGAATCCCGGCCCTGACCAGTGCCCGGACATCGTCACAGGCGTTGTGCCCGCCTTCAAGCTTGACGGCATCGCATCCGGCTTCTTTGAGAAAACGCAATCCGTTTTTCACTGTTTCCCGAGGATCAACCAGATAAGAGCCGAACGGCATATCGCCGACCACCAATGCCGAGGCGGTACCCCGGCTGACGGCGGCGGCATGGTGCAGCATCTGTTCCATGGTAACCGGCACTGTAGAATCAAGCCCTAATACCACCATGCCCAGCGAATCACCGATCAACAGGATATCTATACCGCTCTGATCCAGCAGCATGGCCATGGGCGCATCATAGGCGGTGAGCATGGATATCTTTTCTTCACCGCCTTTTCTTCCCCGAATATCTTTTACGGTTTGTTTTTTTCCCATCATATCACCTGTCATTTCTGATCAAAAAGGCCCGGCTGCCGCAGGCTGCCGGAGGTCATCGGTCGGTCGAAATGTTCATAGGCGCTTACCGTCGCCATCCTGCCACGGGGTGTGCGAACCAGGAAACCGGACTGGATAAGAAACGGCTCGTACACATCCTCCAGGGTATTTTTTTCCTCACAAACAGCGGTTGCCAGCGTATCAAGGCCGATGGGCCCACCCTGGAACTTATCTATCAGGGTCAGAAGAATGCGCCGGTCCATCTCGTCAAGACCCAGTCGATCAACAGCCAGCATCTGCAGGGCCTCATCGGCCACTGTGCCGGAGATGGTCGCATGGCCGCCCACCTCGGAATAATCACGGACCCGGCGCAAGAGACGATTTGCTATCCGTGGTGTCCCCCGGGAACGGCGGCCAAGTTCCAGGGCACCCGCATCATCAATGGCAATACCGAACAGGTCTGCCGAACGCTTGATAATGCGTACCAGCTCCTCGGGGCTGTAATACTCCAGCCGCAGGACAACACCAAAACGATCCCGCAGCGGCGGCGTCAGCAGCCCGGTGCGGGTGGTTGCCCCGACCAGGGTAAACCGGGGCAGGTCCATTTTTACCGATCGGGCGCCCGGTCCCTGACCGATGACCAGATCCAGCTGATAGTCCTCCATGGCCGGATAAAGGATCTCCTCAACCACATGGTTCAGCCGATGGATTTCATCAATAAACAGGACATCTCCCGACTGCAGGCTGGTGAGGATTGCCGCCAGATCACCGGGTTTTTCTATAACCGGTCCCGAGGTCACCTTGATGCCGGCACCCATTTCCCGGGCAATGATATAGGCCAGGGTCGTTTTTCCCAGACCGGGAAAACCGTGAAAGAGGACATGATCCAGCACCTCTCCCCGTTGCCGGGCAGCCTGGATAAAGATGCGCAGGCTCTTTTTCACCTGTTCCTGGCCGATATATTCATCAAGGCTTTTGGGTCGGATATCCACGGCTACGGGGATATCCCCGGCCTGTTCGATACCGGTGACAAGCTGCCTGCCGGTTATTTCTTCATCAAAGCTCATTGCCCTTTATCCATGGATTAAATCAAAAGTATCAGGCCATGGCCTGCAGAGCCAGACGCAGCAGCTCTTCCACCTTCATGCCGGCCGCCACCTCCGGGTCCTGCTGCTGGATGGAGCGCAGAGTCTGCCAGGCAGTGCTGCGGGGGTAGCCTAAATTAACCAGGGCGGACACCGCATCCTGCATGGCAAAACCCTCTGTAACCGCAACCGTTTGCGGAGCAACCCCCGCGCCAATATCGGGAGCGGCCAGATGACCGACCTTTTCCCCCAGTTCCATACATAGTCTCTGGGCGGTTTTTTTGCCCACCCCGGTTATGGCGGTCAAACGGCCCATATCTTTTGCGGTAAGCGCCATGCACAGATCCGGGGCACTGATTCCCGAGAGGATGGCAAGGGCCAGCTTGGGCCCGATCCCGGAAACGGAATTAAGCAGTAGAAAGAGCTCCTTTTCCTCCGGACTGCCAAAACCAAACAGGGTGATGGCATCTTCCCGCACATTGGTCTGCACAAGCAGAAAAAACTCTTCTCCCGGCGGCGGCAGCAGGTCATAGGTGCGGCTGGAGATCAACACTTCATAGCCGACACCCCGGACATCAACAATAACCAGTCCGGGCTGTTTGTCCTGTATTTTACCGCGCAAGGATGCAATCATGAAATTATGAAGAGAAAAAATTTACCGGGCTGTCAATGCCGCATAATTTAAATGATGGGCATGGCAAAGGGCAACGGCCAGGCCATCGGCGGCATCGGCACTGGGCAGTCCACTCAGTTCAAGCAGCACCCTGACCATTT
>JALSNT010000278.1 GCA_026986885.1 Desulfobulbaceae bacterium | reverse complement strand
TTCTTCAGTATTGACAACCCTTAATGATTAGCATATCCTCTTGTATATGCCAACGATGTTCCATCGAGGAGGAAAAATCATGCAAACTGAACGACAGGTACGTCTGTTCCGTAATGGCCGCAATCAAGCCATTCGTATACCACGAGACTTTGAATTGCCGGGTAAAGAGGCAATAATCCGCAAACAGGGCGATCGGTTGATCATTGAACCGGCTCATGGGAAATCTCTGTCAGAACTGCTGGCCTCCTGGGAACCTTTGGTGGAAAACTTCCCGGAAATTCAGGATCCGCCGGCAGAGCCAGAGGATATTTTCTGATATGGCCCGTCTTCGTTACCTGCTGGACACCAATATTCTTTCAGCCATGATCAAAAATCCCGATTCAGGTCCAGCACGGAAAATCACGATGACAGGCTATGAAGACGCATGCTGCACCAGTATGGTTGTTGCCTGCGAACTGCGTTATGGCGCCATGAAAAAAGGTTCGGAAAAACTGTCAGCCAGAGTGGAACAAATCCTTAATGCAGTGGATATTCTGCCGCTCCAGGCAGAGGTATCGGAGCATTACGCTGAGATTCGTACCGCTCTGGAAGCAGAGGGACGTCCTATAGGCGGCAACGACCTGCTCATTGCCGCCCAAGCTCGCTCCCTTAAGCTTATCGTGGTCACGGCAAATACCAGGGAATTTTCCAGAGTCCAGGGGCTTGAGGTGGAAAATTGGATGTAATTCTTTCCTTGTTGTATTCACCACATCCCTTCTTCTTCCATTCCCGGGAATGGATTTGATTATTTTAACCTTAACTGAGACTAATAAACAGAAGTTATGGGTTTCGGCACATTGGTTAAAAAATAGTGACATATCTTCATTTATACTGTGCCGGCTTCATGTACTCAATCGATCAATCTCCTCTTCAATGTCCCCTGTCAGTTTTTCCAAAATAAACGAGTTCATGCTGTAGGGCATATTCTCAGCAATATATTTCAATTTTTGCTGGGGTTTCAGATGAAGATTTTCCCTGGCCTGTTTTGGAATAACAACCTGATATTTGCTTGAAATGGTTGTCTGCATATTTCTCCTCCCTGTTGATCTATGAGCACATCGTAAGAATTACTTTCTGAAGTGTCAATAAGAGGAGATGGTCAAAGAAATCCGTTGATTCATTTTCAACTAACTTAATGAGGTTTCACATGGACATTAGCGTGCATAATAATTTCCGTAACACAAGGCAACATTTGATATTTTTCTCAATTCTGTTTTTCGGATTCATTCTGTCAGGTTGTTCTGTAAAAACTGCTCTTCTGGTCAAGGTTGCCAACAACCCAACACCACTCATCGGTGAAGCAGTAGCCACATTGACAGAGGGTACATTCATGGTGGAAAACATGAATGGATTCAGATGCAACGGAACCTACAATCAATGGGAAACATCCCCATTGTTAAAAGTTCATGTAACCTGCAACGATGGTCGTTACGGCGACGTTACAGTGATTCGATCCGGTAGCTCCAAACAAAACGGATCAGGGGAAGGGGTTTTAAATGATGGAACGGCATTCAGAGTTTATATGGGCGATCTTGCAACTTCCGAACTCTGGAAACAGGAAGATGATATAAAAAAAACAATTATCAAATAATATCGGCTCCACAGCTACCTGAATAAATTTTTTGGGCTCCTCGCTAAAATGAGTGGGTAATAGTTGTCATATCCTGGAACTATTTGGTATTCTGTTCATCATTATGAGAGATATAGATTTATTCCAAATGGCCCTTGGCTTACTCCCTCCGTGGGAGGTTCAATCATCAGAATTTAACCCGGAGAAAAAGCGACTTGTCATCACCCTGGCTTTTCCTCGTGGAAGCACTTTCAGTTGCCCCGTCTGCGGCCATGATGGACTTAAAGTCCACGATACCGTTAGTAAGACTTGGAGGCATATGAATTTTTTTCAACATGATGCATATTTATCAGCGAAAGTGCCCCGTGTTCGTTGCAAGCATTGTGGTTCCACCCGTCTTATTGAGGTGCCGTGGGCTCGTCCCGGCAGCGGGTTCACCTTGTTGTTTGAAGCCTTAATCATGACGCTTGCCAAGGCAATGCCTGTGAACACAATAGCTCAATTTGTGGGTGAACATGACACCCGACTATGGCGCATCATTCATCATTATGTCAAGCAAGGTCGTGACAATGCCGATTTTTCCGAGGTCACCGAGGTCGGTTTCGATGAAACGGCCAGCAAGCGTGGTCACAATTACGTCAGTCTGTTCGTTGATCTCAGCGTACCGAGAGTCATGTTTGCCACAGAAGGGAAAGATTCTTCAACCGTGACAAGGTTTAAGGACGATCTCATTGACCATGGCGGCAAAAAGCAAAATATCAGGCAAATGTGCTGTGATATGTCCCCCGCCTTTATCAAAGGTGTTGAAGACAACTTTCCGGATGCGGAATTGACATTTGATAAATTCCACATCATGAAGGTAATCAATGAGGCTGTTGACCAGGTACGCAGAGAAGAGCAGAAAAGACATCCGGAGCTCACTCGCTCTCGCTATATCTGGCTTAAAAACCCCAGTAATCTGACCCCAAAACAAATGAACAAACTTGAAATCCTTTCATTGAAACAGTTAAATCTGAAAACCAGTAGAGCGTATCAAATCAAATTGAATTTCCAGGAAATATTTAACCAGCAATCTGACTCCGCAGAGCTATTGCTGAAAAAATGGTTCTTTTGGGCAACGCACAGCCGGCTTCAACCAGTTATTGATGCCGCATATACCATCAAAAGACATTGGAACGGGGTACTTCAATGGTTCAAGTCTAACATAAATAACGGTGTGCTTGAAGGTATTAACAGCTTGATTCAAGCAGCCAAGGCAAGAGCCAGAGGGTACAGAACCAACAAAAATCTTATTGCCATGATTTACCTTATTGGCGGTAAGCTTAATTTCGGGCTACCCACTTGAAACAGCGAGGAGCCGTATAAATATAGGTGGGTTTTGCCTTTGGAGTTGGTTGTGCCGGCTTCA
>JALSNT010000277.1 GCA_026986885.1 Desulfobulbaceae bacterium | reverse complement strand
ATAATGATTCCACCTGCGGTTTTTTCCTCTTCCTCCAATCTCTTGACCAGTATGCGGTCATTCAATGGACGAATCTTCATGGATAATCCTCCCTTTTAATTTAATTGGGTTAAATGAAATTGTTTGAGCCGGAAAGAAAGTTCGTGTCCGACTACCGGCTCAAGCCACTGCTGTCGGACAAAAACGAAGCTTCAATCTCCAAACTGCGCAAAACAATAGTGATGGTTTTCGAAAAATCAAGGGCAAGGGCGGAAAAAAAATTTTTCCGCCCAACTTATTGAAAAAAGGAGGGATTTAAATACCGAAAAAGAGGATGTCAAGCTACCCGCACCATCCAGTCATGGGGATCGGGTCTCCGGCCAAATTGAATGGCCTGTAATTCATCAAACAAACGTTGGGCAACGGGTCCGGTTTTTCCATTATTAATGACGATGGGCTCTCCCTTGTAACAAAGTTCACCAAGAGGGGAAATAACAGCGGCTGTGCCTGTGCTGAAAACCTCCTGCAGACCACCGTTGGCGGCGGATTTAACCACCTCGTCAATACTGATTCTCCGCTCATCAATATCCATTCCCCAGTCCCGGGCAAGCTGGAGAACGGAATCACGGGTGACGCCGGGAAGAATCGTACCGCCAAGAGGAGGAGTAATAAGTACATCATCAATAACAAAAAAGGCATTGGAGGTGCCGACCTCTTCGATATATTTATGTTCAAAGGCATCAAGCCACAATACCTGGCTGTAGCCGTTACGCTGGGCCTCGGTCAACGCCTTGACGCTGGCGGCATAGTTACCGGCGGTCTTGGCCTCCCCAACCCCGCCGGGCACGGCGCGAACGTATTTACTCTCCACATAAATTTTAACGGGATTAAATCCTTCCGCATAGTAGGCACCGACCGGCGAGGCTAAAATAAAAAAGATGTATTCATCTGAAGGCCGCAGGCCCAATGCCGGTTCCGAGGCAATCATAGTCGGCCGCAAATACAGGGTGGCCCCGGGGGCGGTGGGAACCCAGGAGCGCTCCAGATAGACGAAGGCCTTGAGCGCCTGCAGCATACGCTCGGCTGGAATGCGCGGCATGCACATACGAACGGCCGATTTGTTCATCCGCTCAAAATTACTCCTGGGCCGAAACAGAAGTATTTCCCCCTTGTCCCCATGATAGGCCTTCAGACCTTCAAAAATGGCCTGGCCGTAATGAAAAACCATTGCCGCCGGATCCATGGAAAAATCCTGATACGGCTGAATCCGGGCGTCATGCCAGCCCTGTTCGCGATTCCAGCGCATAACAAACATATGATCACTGAAAATGGACCCAAAACCAAGCGCATTCTGGTTCGGTTTTTCCTTCAACTGCTCAGGCGCCGCTTTATGCACCGCTATTTCAAGTTCAGTAGTACTCAACATAATTGTTCTACCCGCTTGCTCCATTATATTTTCATGCTATATTCATCTTGATTGATCCATCTACGATGAATTTCTTTGCAAGGGAATCCCATGCCGACCAAAAAGCCAGACAACATGCCCCCGATGCAACCGCCCGACAGGCAACGCTTTCCCGGAGAAGTCAACAGAATGCTGAACTCACTGCAGGCAAAGTATTTCCTTGTACTTTTCCTGCTTGTTATCCTGCTGCTTGGCTGGCTGCTCAAGCCTTTCTGGCAGTTGTTGATCCTGGCCTTTCTGCTGGCCGGTATCTTCCGGCCTGTTCATTCGCTGCTCTGCACACGGGTCTCACCCTGGCTGGCCTCATCCATCACCTGCATCCTCATAACCATTATTGTCTTTGTGCCGTTGACCTTCTGCATCGGTGCCCTTTCCACCGAGGCGATGAATCTCTTCCACTGGAGCAAGGACAGTAATTTGCTGCTCAACCTCCAGCAAGCATTACAGAATAATACATTGGCCGGACGGGCACAAGAGGTACTCGTAGGTTTCGGGATAAATTTTGAACCCTCGGATGTCACCCGGCTCATTTCCGACCTCAGTAAAAGTGCGGGCTTATTCATTTACGGCAAGGCATCCGGCTGGGCGGCGAATATTATGAGTTTTGTTGTCCAGTTCTGTATCCTGATAATGGTCGTCTTCTTTCTCCTTATTGAAATCGATCATCTCATCGACTTTTTAAGCCGACTTTCTCCCCTGCCCGAAGACCAGGACAAACTTCTTATGGATAAATTCATGGAAATATCCGGTGTCATCCTGGTGGGCAATGGAATAAGCGGTCTCTTTCAGGGAGCAATGGGCGGCGTTTTCTTTTCCATGTTGGGCCTGAATTCACCGGTACTATGGGGCAGCATCATGGCCGTGCTGGCCTTTCTCCCCATTTTTGGTATCGGCGCCGTACTCGTTCCCACCTCGGCCTTTCTTTTCATCAACGGTCATACCGGCCAGGCTGTTATCACTCTGATCTTCTACGGGGTCCTCTCTTTTACCGTCGAATACCTGCTCAAACCTAAATTCGTCGGCAGTCAGGTGAAGATGCATACCCTGCTGGTACTGCTGGCTATTCTCGGCGGCATGAGTCTGTTCGGCATCCTGGGCATTATTTACGGACCGCTCATCGTCACGGCCTTTCTTACCCTCTCCGACATTTATCTTAAAGAATACAAACCATCCATAGACGGAACAATCATCGACAGAGATTGAACGGAAATCATGCCACGCCATAGTTCTTACGACGCCATCACCAGTTGTTGAAATCAACACCGAATTCATCACTGATAGCAGACAGCTCCCGCAGCCGCCGGCGCTGTACCCCGGCAACCAGCAACTCAATATCCCGGGCCAGGGCCCTGGTTGCAAGATCAAACTGAATGCCGCAGCAATATTGAATACCGCTTTTATCCCGCAACTGGCTGACATGGGCAACCCGGGCATTGACTTTCAGACTGCGCCCACGAGGCCAATACATTGCCAGCCGGATTTTTTCCTCTTCCCGCAGATCGGTATATTTCCCGAAAGGATCGACAAACATCATGCCCTCAACACTGATATCCATGGGACAGGTGGAAAAATTTTCA